>NZ_JAHPYX010000001.1:0-12181 GCF_019058535.1 Candidatus Borrarchaeum sp. | reverse complement strand
TTTCAATCTCTTCCCAACTATATGGAGTTACCTACAGAACTTACGGGCGTGGAAGTTCGAATTATAGCACTAATAGGAAAATGGTTTCCTACTGGCGCACACAAGGTTGGAGCAACATTCGGCTGTTTAGTTCCTCCTCTGGTTACAGGACAATTTGACCCCACGAAACACAAAGCTGTCTGGCCCAGTACAGGCAACTACTGTAGGGGTGGTGCTTACGATGCAACGTTGCTGGCATGTGAAAGCATTGCCATTCTGCCAGAAGAGATGTCTCAAGAACGCTTTGACTGGCTCAGTACTGTAGCTGGAGAGATTATCAAAACTCCAGGCGGCGAGAGCAATATCAAGGAGATCTATGACAAAGTATGGGAGCTTCGTCGCACGAGAGATGATATTTTTGTGTTCAATCAGTTTAGTGAGTTTGGTAACTATTTGTTTCATTACGATGTTACAGGCAATGCCATGAGTGAAGTGTTAGACAAGGAACTCGGAAACGACAAATACAGAGGAGTGAGTTTAACGACAGGATCTGCCGGCACGATCGCCTGTCGTGACTTCATGAAGCAACAATACCCGAGCTCAAAAATTGCTGCTGGAGAGGCGGTTCAATGCCCAACCCTTTGGCTAAACGGATACGGTGCACATCGAATTGAGGGGATTGGAGATAAGCATGTCCCATGGATCCATAATGTCCGTAATACTGACATGATTATTGCAATCGATGACAACGATGTCATGAATCTCATGCGCCTCTTCAATGAACCCGCTGGTCAAAATTATCTAATTAACGATGTTGGTGTTTCTGAGGAACTAGTTTCAAAACTTGACTTATTAGGGATCTCCAGCATCGCAAACGTGCTCATGTCTATCAAACTCGCGAAATACTATGAACTGACTAGCAATGATGTCATATTAACCGTATTTACAGATAGCATGGAGATGTACGAATCGCGTTTGAGAGAAGCCCAAGAAGCGTTCGGAGAATATACGGAAAAGGATGCAATAAAGGATTACCACCGTTATATGTTAGGACAAAAAACAGATGCATTTATTGAACTTTCTCACTACGAAAGGAAGCGAATTCATCATTTGAAGTATTTCACATGGATAGAACAGCAAATGTTCGACGTTGATGAGTTGAACCGGCAATGGTACTATTACGAGGATTATTGGGGCGATATCCAAAAGGTGACGCCCAGGATTGATGAGTTGATCATAGAATTTAATGATCGGGTAGGCTTGCTGTAACATCCTCTCCGTCTTTCAGACGGGACTCTCGCCGAAAAAATTAAATTAAGAATTAGATTTTCTATACCTCTATTATTTTTCTTGCAGGAGATAACTTAAAGCAAGATACCAAAATGCGGTAAGCCACGTTAAAAAGAGTGCGAACCCCGCATAATTGTGCGTCCAAAACATCAGTTCAGTTCCATAAAATATCCCGACCAAACAAACAATAATAACTCGAATATAATTTGTTACTAATGTTCCAGCTATTCCAATGAGCGAACTGATTGCAATTTTTCTTCTCGGGACGGTATATCCCTCTCTTAAGAGTATTACAATAAAACAGCAGACGAAAATGAGAAAAGAATGAATACCTCCGCACCTTGCATCAATATATACAGAAGAAACCTTCGATGCAGCGGGAAATATAATTAGGTTTCCTTGATGAGTTGCAAGAATTCCTAAACCATTCAATGCCAATACTGTGACAAGTACCGTAAGATCTGTCATTATATTCGCTAAAGGTGTCTGCAAAATATATATATCGAGCTGAGTTGTCAAGAAAATCCAAAAAATAAATATTCCCGCAATAAACGGAATAATAAGCTTCCTTAGTATCTGAAATTTTTCGGATTCTTGTATGAACAAGAAGGTACCTCCGCCGAAGGAGAGTAATCCCAAGGGAGGCAAGAAAAAGAGTCTTGTAGACTCAAAAAGCAAATACAGGATGAATGCGACACTCCAAAGCACCGAACCCATTAATATTTTTAGTTTTGAATAATTCATTGCAAAATCGCTTAACTGTATTGATATTTCCTGATTTATCATTTTCTGAAAAAGATTTTGAATCTAAAATATAAATAAAATCGAATCACTAAAAGACAATTTGATTTGATTAGAGGATCTATTGGGAGAATCGAACTTGACATGGATTGAAGAAACATTTTCTACGATTCTGAATATCCTGTTTAGAGGCCATTATTCTGTATTTTACGTAATTTTTGCACTGATATTCTTTAGTTTGCCATTTCTCTATTTTATACTTCATAACTTGGATATACGTATTCCATTAACCCTTCCTGAAACAATAAAGCTGAGATATCTCTTTTTTGCACATATCATCCTCTCACTGCTTATTCTTATCCCTATAAATGCTCATGGCCCGCCATTTGATCTATCTAAATACTATTTTTTAGCGAATATACCGCGAGACGCAGATATATTGTATCGATGGATTACAGGCTCTGCAGCTACCTTTGCAGTTCGCATAGAACCACTTCCTTATGTCTTCTTACTCTCATTAATCTGGCTGGGATTCCCAATATATCTTTTGTTTCTGATACCTATTGTCTTCAGTGCAATAAACCTTCTGCTCGTATATAAATTATTAGAGATCACTTTTGATGAAATAATGGGTTTCTGGGGTGCATTCTTGTACATGTTTTCTCCAGTTATTTTGAGAATTGAAGTCGATTTGATACGAAATATGATGGGATTTACCTTCGGTCTCTTGATTTTTTATTCATGGAAAAAACAAAAATTTCTTACGCCTCTCTTTATGATTTTGCTGATGGGAACTCATTTAATAACTGCACTACCCTTTTTCATTGCGTTTATTTGTTTAGTGTACAAGGAGAAAGATCTTCTCGGATTCATATTTGTTGGAATTGTGGCTCTTATTGGAATTCTCGCTTCGCTTCCATTTATTTTTTACATCCTCGTTTATTTCACGATAGTGCATCCTTATTTTCTACCCTCACAAACTCTTTCAAGTCATATTGTGAACGTTCTGTATGAAATCTATAGGATTATTCCATTTATTGGCGTTTTAGGTGTTTATTTTCTTTGTAACCACAAGAAGCATGACCTTCAATGGGACAGTTATTTGGGTTTCTGTTTAGTTATGACGTGCGCGGGATTTGTTTTTCTAAGCCTGCATGTAAGTAGATGGGGCTGGCTAATGGTTATACCTCTCATCTTTCTGGTTTCTAAAAATCTGAATTCCGCAGATAATGATAGAGATATTCTTTTTCTTTTTCAAATCATAAATTATAGCTTATTTGCGTGCCTCTTATTGATTAGGACGTTCCTATAGGTCATTATAGCGCTAAAAACCTGAAGATGCTCCCAAGTCATCTTTTTGTGTCTATAAAAAAGAAAAAATAAAAATGAATTATTTTCTTTTGCGTTTCTTCGCTAGTACCGTTGTAACAGGGACAGCCACTCCCATGGTCAGCATCAGCATTGTTAAAAATCCAAGAGAGCCGATTTGAAACTCTGGGACGCTCACTCGCGTCCAATCAATACCATCATCTGAGATAGCATAGCCGATTCTATTTGTAGAAGAAGAATCTACTCCTGTGTACCACATCTTGTAGGTTCCCCCGTCATTAATGACGCATGGTGCTAGCACTTCAATCTCATCAAAATCTCCTGCTTGTCCTGATTCACTAAAGACAGGACCGAGGTTTTTGAACCAAGATACCCCATCATTACAACCAGCACGTCCAATCTTATAAGTGTTTGAATCGTTACCGCCTGAATACCACATTCTGTAGTCAGCATATTCAGCTACTTTAATTACACATGGACTGAATACATTAGTGTCATCCCATGAGTCTCCACCCGTTCCATCCATGACAGGATTTGCAGAATTCTTTGTCCAACTTTCGCCATCAGACGACCATGCATGCCCAATTGCTAAATTACTGCTGCCATCATTTCCAGTATACCACATTTCAAAGTAGTCTGTTTCATTTTTAATAACAGTACAGTGAAAAACATCGTGTACATCGAAACCAGCACCAAGATCCAATACTGACTGAGCTGTTTCAGATCCATCGAATTTGGTCCAACTTATGCCATCTGAAGAAGTTGCGTAGCCGATTCTCCATACTGGGCCGGTTTGTGAGCCACTATACCACATCTTATACGTTGATCCGTCTTTAATCACCCAAGGACTCATTACATTATCTTCATCGAATCTACCACTACTGCCTGCAGTGAGGACTGGATTTCCCGAATATTTTTCCCATAAGACCCCGTCATTTGATGTAGCATACCCAATTTGATAATTACTACCATTATGTCCACTATACCACATTTTGTAGAGTCCTCCGTCTTTAATGATACAGGCACGATCCACTCGTGTATCATCCCACGTTCCACTTGCACCGATATCTAAGACAGGTTCGGTATCTGCTAATACTGGCGCTGTATACCCCGCAACTAATAGAAATGATAGTACTACTGCAGCTATCCCTACTAATATCCCTCTTTTTGGAGTTTTTATGTACATTTTGATTTCTCCTTTGAACTTTTTCTCTCCTGTCATTACTTGCTGTATAGAAAAAGTAGTCCCGCTTTATGTTGATATGAATTATAAATTGTTTTCTACGGTTCGTATTTTAATACAAAAATACACTAATCAACAATTGCTTTGTGAGTGAATTTCAGTTCAACTATTATGATCAGAGGTCTGCTGTACACAGTGATATATAATTTAATTTTTCTTATGAATTTCATTAAAAGAATCAGTTTTTAATTTGAACAATTCACTAAATGAAGACACATGGAAGAAACGGAAACTGAGAAAGTTTTTTCTCTACGGGTAGATATAGATACGATACATGACTTGACAAAAGGTGTGACGACGCTTTTAGAACTATTTGAAAAATATGCTATAAGAGTAACCTTTTTTGTGACAATGGGACCAGATACCTCTGGAAAGAATTTTTTTAGGATTTGGAATAAAAGAACACACTTTTTGCACATAAATCCACTCAAAAAATATGGATTGAAAAATTTATTATATGGCATATTATTGCCTTCGCCAAAAATTGGCGAAGGACATCCAAAATTGCTTAAGAATATCATAGCAAGAGGACATGAATTAGGAATTCACGATTATGATCACTATCTATGGGCAAATCATTTAGAAGAAATGACTTTGGAAGAAATTGAGACGATTTTCTCTCGCAGTTATAATGCATATAAACGAATTTTTGGGACGCCACCCAAAGGTTCTGCTGCACCAAGTTTCAAATGGACAGTAAAAAGTCTGAAGATATTGGATAAATACAAGTTGTTGTATGCTAGTGACATGAAAGGAAAGAAACCATTCATACCTGCATTTGATAATGTTTTATTTAGGACATTACAGATTCCCATCAATACTCCGCTCATAGAGGACTTGGTGGTGAGAGGAAAATCAGATCTTGAAATTTTGAAGTTTTTAAAGAAGAAATTGCTCGATAATGTAGAAAAGTATAATTTCTCAGCAATGTATATTCATCCAAGTTATGAAGGAATCCACAAAGTGCATATATTACGTGATTTTCTACAATTCGTAATCTCTCAGAATCTCTCATTTTCCAGATTTTGTGAAGTCGCAAAAGTGTGGAAAAAGAGTAATGCATTGAAAGAGCATTTCATCAATCTCTAAGCGACGTAATGCTAAAGTGAATGGTGGTCTTAATACGATAAAACCTTTGAATATTTTGATGATTTATGAACTAGGCCCCGTGGGGAGGAACTTTTCTGGAGGGATAGAAGCCCATATTATGAATCTCGCTGAAAACTTGGCCCATATGGGGCATACAATTCTATTCCTTACTGGTGCAATCCCAGGCGCAAAAAAAACGTATTGCAAAAATAGGATAAAATTTAAGCGAGTAGATTGGTTAGGACTGGTTTCTACAGCTTGGAATCCATACAAGTTGACTGTAAGACGACAATTTTTTTTCTTTCTTGCCGCTTTAAAAGAATCACTTCGCATAAGACGTGAAAAATTCGATGTCGTTCATGGACATATTTATATGTCAGGTCTATTAGCGTATCTCTTTGGAAAAATCACGAAGATTCCTAGTATTAACACCATACACGGATCGTATTATGACGTCTGGGACTTTATTGAAAAAAATTCCTTCAAGTCAAAGTTTTTTAGAATAATGGAAAAAATATTGAGTTCATTCTTAGCACGACATTGTTCGTATCAGATTCATACAGATACAGCCTTTGCGAAAAAAGTCAAGCGTTGGACAGGAAATCACAAAAAAATTAAAACGATTCTTAATGGCGTTAATATAACGCGATTTTCACCCAATATTGAACCAATGGAAAAGTTAAAGGGTGGAAGTCCCGTCATAATGACGGTAAGGCGATTAGTACCAAAAAATGGGGTTCGTTTCCTTCTTGAAGCAGTTCCTTTTATTCTTAAAACTAACGATGTAAAAATTGTTATTATAGGTGATGGTCCAGAACGAGAACAACTTGTCAAACTTTCTTCTGAACTCAAGATATCAAAGAATGTTATTTTTGTTGGTGGGATCCCTAACTATCGCGTACCAAGCTATCTTTCGGCAGCAGATGTTGTTGTTGTTCCAAGCATTGTAGAAGCTTCTAGCATTAGTGTATTGGAAGCTATGGCGATGGCGCAACCAATTATAGCTGCGAATATCCCCGGTATAACTGATGTTACAAGCAATGGTCTAACCAGTTATTTAGTTTCATCAGGCTCTCCAAATGAAATTGCCAAAGCTGTTTTATTTTTACTTGATAATCCTTCATATGGTAAGAAACTCGGTAAAACTGCTCGAAATGTAGTAGAAAAACAGCACTCATGGACTAACATCGCAAAAGAAATAGCGGTGTTATATAAGAGCGCAATTTTAGAACAGAAATCTCAAAACAGTGAATACCTTTAATAACATGTCTGTTTTAACTTCAATTGCATCGAATTGCATGGTTTTTAGGATATTTTCTATTAGAACCATAATCTTAGGACTGCAGAATTATAGGGGTGAATATACTCGTCTAAAATAGTATTAATTTATACTTAAATAATGTGCTGGTCGTTCTGAATCCACTTAATACTTTAAAACGGCGTAGAAGTTGTCCTAAAATTATTTATCGCGCAATATACTTACAAATTGAAAGCATATCTATATATAATCGCCCTATTTATACTCTCTTTCAATTTATGCAATTTTTAGGAGCGAATATTTATGAATATAACCTACCCAAGAAGAGAGATACTATCTGGGATAGCTGCAGTAGTACTATCGTTTCTTCTGATTGTGGGATATGCGACTTCTGTGCAAGCTGCTGGTGCACAGACCCCTATAAATGCCTATGAAATTCCACCAAGTACAGCTGAGCCACAAATTGACGGAATTATTGGGGAAACTGAATGGTATGTTGGTGGAGAGTGGACAGAGGTTCAACTTTACAAAGGCGACACGACCACACCCGCATTTAAGATAAATGTTAAATTCTGTCATAATGATACAGATCTATTTATAGCCGCAACATACTTTAACTCCACTGCAGACAACACTAGATTATTTGTAGCATTTGAGGTTAACGATACTGGCCCCACCCCTCCTGATGGTATCATAGAACCGGACGATATTCTTGATATGGTAATATCCGTTAATGGAACATTTTCTATTTGGGATACCGACTGGTGGTCACCTGGTGGTATTGCTGAAAATGACACGGATGCTCTAGGAACAAATGATGCAACGGATGTGGTGACAGAGTCAGCGGGAGATTGGAGCATTGAAATATCGAAAAAACTAAATTCTGGAGATACGAATGGAAGGGATATTGCCTTAAGTGAAACCGATACTATTTCTATATTTTTCAGAGTTGAATTCGACGTAGGTGCAACTATGAATTACTACGCTGGGCAAGATGCTGAATGGAACGTGCTTACTATTAGCGGTGCAATATTTCCTGAGTTTCCAATTGAATCTTCCCTTGTCTTCATTGTAGCAACAATGTTAGCGGTATTTGTCTTTGTTGTAATTAAAAAGAGAAAAGAGTAACACAAAGCACTACATACATCGGTGACCATGTGACTGAACGATCACTCAAGTCTAGATATTTGTTTATCATTTATCTTTAGGGCTCTATATTTGCCTACTTTTTTTTTCTTAATCTATTGTTGAGCCATAAGCAAAAAGGTCTCCAGCTAAATAGATATCCGTTTGAACCTGTGACATGGGTTTAATTGGTACATTATTTTTTTTAGTTTGGTTGTCTAGTTTTCCTTCTTTCAAGTCAAGAATTAATTCATCACTAGTGTCGATGCTTGCCACATCAAAATTATCTAGCTGCATTAATGGCATCCCTGAATTAATGGCATTCCTCTTGTAAATTGCCCCGAATGATTCACCGATGATCGCTTTTATGCCAAGTGATTTGAAACAATCAACAGCTTGTTGACGACTAGAACCAGCACCGAAATTCTGGCCAACAATTAGTATTTCCCACTTTTCTGTTTCAATGCATTTAGCGAAGTCTTTCCATCCTTCAAGATTGTCTAATGCATATTGCCCCATCTCATTAATATCTGTGATCCACACGTATTTGTTATGGAAAATCATATCAGTGTCTATTGAGTTGATCATTTTGCCATTGATGTCTGTTAAAACGAATGCTTTACCTTTAATTATCAATGGTCGCTCTGTCATGTTTTAACCTTCTAAAGTTCTGGAACAGAAATCTCACCAGTTATTGCCGTCGCTACGGCTGTAGCAGGACTTGCCAAATATGTCTGTCCCTTTCCTTGTTTTCCTTTGAAGTTCCTGTTTCCAGTAGTCACTTGGACTTCACCTTCCCCAGTCATACCAATTTGTCCCGTTGAGCATGTGCTGCAAGCAGCGTGACTAACGATTACACCCGCATCATAAAAGATTTCTAATAGGTCATTTTTTAGCATTTTGCCATAAATCTCGCGTGTAGCTGGTACAATTTTAAACATTACTCCTTCTTTCACTTGCTTACCTCGTATCATTTTTGCCGCTAACTCAATATCACTATAACGGCCATTAGTACAACTGCCAATTATAACAGAGTCAACTTTTTTACCTGCTACTTCAGCAACATCTTTAACATTTTCAGGTGAATAAGGACAAGCAATTTGTGGTTTTAAACCATCAAAATCAATTTCTATTGTTTTTTGGTACGAAGCATCTTCATCTGCATATATTGGTTCAAAATCAAACTTACTTCTTTTTTTACAGAAATCAATTACTTCCTTACTTGACGGAATTAAGCCAATAATTCCTCCCATTTCGGTAACCATACTAGCTAGGGTGATCCTCCCATCTAAAGTCAAATTATTTATTGGTTGTCCGTAAAGTTCGGCAGAGAGACCTAAAAGTCCTGCTGAACCGAAATGTTTCACTAAAGCAAGCGTCAAATCCTTGGGTGTTGCATTACTCGCAATTTTACCCTTAACGTTTACTTTAACTGAATGGGGAACTTCGAACCATGTCTTTCCTGATTTGAATGTAAAAGCAATATCTTGGTCGCCCATTCCCTGTCCAAAGGCTCCAATGCTTCCTAGTATATTCAAATGGCTATCTGTCCCAACTAAGGTGCATCCAGGATAGGCAAATCCTTGTTCGATAGCAACGTGGCTGCCAATGCCTGAATTTACGTCGTAAACCTTAATACCTTCTTTACGAGCAAATTTTCTAATAGTATGCTGGTTTTCTGCATAACCAACATTGTTAGCAGGAACAACGCAATCAAACGTGAAAAAAGTCCTGCCAATATCTGCAATACGCTGTCCTTCTGGATAGTGTTTTTCTAAGTGATCAACTACATTAGCACCTGCGAAATCACGTGCAGTTCGAATATCAATGTCCATCCATACTATATTGCCAGGTTTAATCTCTTCTTTGGAATGATTGTTAATTATTTTTTCAATCATTGTTTTGCCAGACAAGAATTACCACACCTTAGAAAATGGTTTTTTCCAAAAATCTGTAAGAAATTCCCCATTATCCCCCTCTAACGCAATTTTGCCAATTCGAAGCAGATGAAATCACAGTGATGAACAATCCATGCTTCGGGAGTACGTTTCAGTTTGTTTCCTTCAGATGAATGTGCTAAACAAATATGTGCAATCTCGTATGGGAGTCCTTCACTGAGGCAGAGGTGCATCCCAATTGCAGGATGTCGAAAGAGGTCTCCTAATTGACTCTTGAGAAAATTCCCTTTATCTGAACGTGAATATTCAACCAATTTGCCAACATCGTGCAGCAATGCGCCTGCGACAAGAAAATCTTTGTTTATTTTGGTGATCTGTTCGGCTAATTCTCCAATTTTTTGAGCCATTTGAGTAGTTAAGCGTGTGTGTGCAACTAAGTTTATAGGACAGTCTTCAATTAAAAGTGTGAAAGGAATCCCCTCGATGTTATCCCATTCTCCCAATTCCATTGCCCGAAGAAATACGTTTATTACCTTCTCTCTTAATGCTGTATCACTTATTTCGTTTAATTCTGGGAACAGACTTTCGATATACATAGATGTGCCTCATTCTTCCCGTTAAATTCATGCACTTAAACGATATATTCTCTTCGAATCTAATAATCCTTTGCCTTGTAATTAATTTCCAAAAGTCTAAATATCGAATTACGTCGTTTTAGGTATGAATAACTTATTGCAACACACAACAACAAACGTAACATGAATAGTCGATTTTGAATATACCAATGTCATAACTCGACTCGGTGAGAATGATTAATAAAGCAATTCAATTAATGCACAGCAAAGCATAATTCATTCATTCAAGTTTGACTGAGGTAAGAACATGAGCGAAAAGCTTCCAAAAAAGGATGAGAATTTCAGCGAATGGTTTTCAACCGTATTAAGTGCAGCAGAAATCACCGATTTCCGATATCCTGTCAAAGGAATGGGTATATGGTTACCTCACGGATTTGCAATCCGGAAAAATGTTTTAAAGATTGCAAGAGAATTGAATGACGAAACAGAACACCAAGAGGTACTTTTTCCCCTATTAATACCAGAATCCTTTTTCCAAAAAGAAGCGGAACATATTGCAGGATTTGAAAGCCAGGTCTATTGGGTTACTCAAGGAGGTTTGTCACCTCTAGAGGTTAAGCTTTTGTTGAGACCCACTAGTGAAACAGCGATCTATCCAATGTTTAAATTGTGGATCAGAAGTCATGCCGATTTGCCTGTGAAAGTTTACCAGATTGTTTCAATTTTCAGATACGAAACAAAGGCCACTAAGCCATTAATTCGTGTAAGAGAGATTACCACCTTTAAGGAAGCTCACACAGCACATGCTACTCTTGAAGATTTAATGCAAGAACTGGATACCGCTGTATGGATTTACTCATCAATTTTTGATAGACTTTTACTACCTTACCTCATTTCTAAGAGACCAGATTGGGATAAATTCGCAGGAGCAGAATATTCTATGGCTTTTGACACCCTTACTCCAGATGGAAAAACTCTTCAGATAGGTACAGTTCACAATTTAGGTCAAAACTTCGCTCATGCATTTGACATTCAATTTGAGAACGAAACAGGATCGCATGAATATGTATATCAGAGTTGTTTCGGGATTTCAGAACGAGTTATTGCTGCACTCATTAGCATACATGGTGACGATCGCGGATTAGTCCTACCTCCAGAAGTTGCCCCTTTCCAAGCTGTGATTGTACCAATTTACTATAAAGAGAAAGAAAAAGAAGTGCGAGAAGTATCTGAACAAATTCTCAGTAAACTCCGCAAAGCAGGACTCCGAGTTCAATTCGATGATCGAGATGACTTAACTCCAGGCGCAAAATATTATTACCATGAATTACGAGGTGTTCCCATTCGGGTGGAGATCGGTCCTAAAGACATCCACGCAAATAAAGTTACATTGGTCCGACGGGACACATTGAAAAAAGAACAGGTTTCTATGAAGTCGATGATCGAGCGCATACAACAATTGTTGGATGAGATTACCGAAAATATGAAAACTACGGCAGAACAGAAATTCAAAGAACGAGTATTCAGCGCAAAAAATATCGAAGAAGTAAAAAAGATAGTAACTTCAAGGTCTGGAATAGTAGAAGTTTCTTGGTGTGGCGAAGAGGGATGTGCCCACGAATTAGAAGAGGAAATCTCAGGCAGTATATTAGGT
>NZ_JAHPYX010000058.1:0-10418 GCF_019058535.1 Candidatus Borrarchaeum sp. | reverse complement strand
GTCCCATACTCTCCTCGATCTGACTGTGTGGCATACCATACGCTTCAGCAACTGAACTAAATCCTTTCCGAACCGCGTGCATGGAAAACGGATTGAAGGTCCCATATTTTTCTAATTCTTCTGCCGTAGCAAGTCCTGCTCGTATTATTGTTTTTCGAACATTGTGTTGTACACTTCTTACCGAAACACGCCTCCATTCGCTTTTATATTTCCGAACGGTCACGAAGAGGGGGCTAGTATCTGTAATTTCTTCGACTTGTTGTTGTCGCCACTGAATGTATTTTCTAAGATACTGAATAGTATCCCGTCCCAAAACAAATTCCGCTTCAGTATCAGTCTTTTTCCGAACATATTTTACAATATATGCGTCTTCATCCCCTTCAAGTGCCTGTCTTACATCTCCATAGTCTAAATTGACTATATCGGAAATCGATATTCCCGTCTGAAAGCCTAGTGTAAAGATCGCTTTTTCACGAATATGTTTCGTAGAATCCACAAGTTGACGGATATGTTCTTTTCTTAGCGTTTCCCGTTCATATTTCCGCGGCGTGCGCCGCTTTGTTTGTATTATAATATCGTAGAAACGTAAAAAGGATTTTACAGCGCTCTCATTGAAAGCCGCATAATTAGCACTCTTTCCCTCTTCGCGTAAATGATTGTAAAATGTATTCAGCATGACTTTAATTTCAATTTTATCATTTTCTGCAATTGTAATAATTTCTGGCGGTGTTACATCAAAATATTCACAAAAACGTTTCATATTATAGATGTATTGTTTCGCTGATGACTTTTTCACGCTTGTGAGCCATTTTTGAATTTCTTTAAACTCTTCCACATTCATCGATATCACTTATTTCTGGTAGCAAGCTCCGTCCATATAATCTTTTTGACTGCAATAATTAATTCACTAAATGCACCTTTCACGTAATTCATTCTGAAGACTTCATTATTAACTAAATTTTCTTCAAATTTTGAATTAGTTTAAATGGCTAAAAATGTACCAAATTTTAGATTAATTTAAAAAATGATAAAAATTGTACCAAAATTGATTTTTAAAAAGAAATGTTAAGTTTAATGATGAAAACTGTACCAAAATTGATTTTTAAAAGAAGAACCTCTATTACATTTTAAATCAAATAAAAAGGAGATAAGAAACTGAAAAAAACAACAGCTATTTTAGGCGTTCTATTGCTTATAAGCGTTTTAATTATGAGTTTTGGTGTTGCCAAACCCATAAAAGCGTCGCCTGACTCAGTAACGGTCTTGCAACAGGACAACCATGCTCTAGAGAGTTTTTCTAGAGATGGAATTAAGGTTTTAGAAGATAATGCTAACAATAACCCGACTGATGATAGTGACGAAGGAGCAACTAATGATAGTGACGAAGGAGCAACTAATGATAGTGACGAGGGTCAAGTAGGAGACCACACAGAAGATATTGATAACAATGAGAGTGCAGAAGAAAATACCGCAGAAACAAATCTTATAGTAACTGTACTGATTAATGGTGAAGAGGCACCTACGACCACAGCAGAGGCACCTCTACAGGTTTCTGGAGATGTTGTCATTACCGTAAGTATTGAGAATGGCGGGCCAACCATTCTTATAGAAAAGCTGGACATTAAAACAACAACTTCTGGTGTTCAAGTCTCTTCTTTTGAATTGTATGGAGCGACACTCTCCTCTGGCACAAGCGTAGACTTTACAAATACAGTAAGCACAGGGTTACTCGGTTCTCTAGCAGAAATATTTACAGATCCCGTCTACCAAAGTCATGTAAGCATCGTCATGCAAAATGGCTGGGATTATGAACTTGTCGTTTATTGGCAACACATCTAACTCTGTTTTTCTGTTTTCTTTTTTTAAATTTTCAAATTGCACTTTAACGGCAATTAATGATGAATTCTGTACCAAAGACCTTTTTAACGTCTTTTTTTGTATAATAGTTAGCACAACTGTTTGCCTTTATTATGCCCATCTCTACCTTTCAAAAGATTGCTTCCTTAGTGAGCTCTTAGACTTCCCAGAAATATTAAAAGGTTAGATTAAGTTATTTCGTCACGATTCAGAATATCAGAATAAACATATCCTTATGAAAGTGGCTCCAAACTAGAGGACGCTAAATTGAAAATATCAAAGTTACTTTTATGTGGTCTAATCATTTCTCTATATGTAGGATTCGCAGTATCATTCATATCTTTTTATGGACCTAATGCAACTTGGAACAATTTAGAGCGCACTTATCCTCTTTCTGCAGCACATAACACAATAGATCAAAAATCGCATAACTCCCTTCTGAATATTTACGAAGATAAGGAAAAAACCAAAGAAGAAGCGGAAAATGAACTAAAGGAAGCAGAAAATAAGATAGCAGAGGTAGAAAATAAAATAGAAGAGGTTAAAACAAGTGGTTTAGATAGTAAAAGCATAGATGAAGCCAAAAACGCTATCGAAAAGGCAAAAGACCCCCTTACCGATGTTAAGAAGGAACTAGCAATTGGACACTATGATGAGGCTTATAGAAAAGCCGAAAAAAGCATAGATGACTGTAAGACCACTTTAGATGTACTAGTTAGTAGTGCTGGTGAAAATGACAGCAATGCTGGTGAAAATGACAGCAATGCTGGTGAAAATGACAGCAATGCTGGTGAAAATGACAGCAATGCTGGTGAAAATGACAGCAATGCTGGTGAAAATGATAGTGGAACCGATGGAAATTTTACGGGAAATGAGATTGTGGTGAACTTCTTCGAAGCATTTCAAGACATTCAACTGCCAGAATTTGTTGCGTATACTACAGTAAGCGCGATAGCTATCACGCATATCGTAACGTTAACAAATAGAAAAATCGCATTTAAATTTCTCGCGATGATTTTTAAGATAGGCGACGCTTTTTTTATCATTGGTAACGCTGGTTTCAAAATTAGTAACGCATTTTTTGTAGCTATCGGTGCAGTACTTCGTCCACCTTCAATCAGAAATATTAAAGAAGAAGATGTTTTGACAAGTGATACCCGAGAACAAATCTATAACTATATTTGCAATCACGAAGGCGCTCATTTTCGCGAAATTATTGGTCATGTCGATATAGGCCCATTTGCAGGTATCTGGCATTTGCAGGTGCTGGAAGATTTTGGATTTATTGTCTCTCGCAGACACGGTCATTACAAGATTTTCTACCCAACAGGTAGAAAGATACCATTGAAA
Organism: Candidatus Borrarchaeum sp.; assembly: GCF_019058535.1. Classification (NCBI taxonomy): domain Archaea; kingdom Promethearchaeati; phylum Candidatus Borrarchaeota; class Candidatus Borrarchaeia; order Candidatus Borrarchaeales; family Candidatus Borrarchaeaceae; genus Candidatus Borrarchaeum; species Candidatus Borrarchaeum sp. Next base: position 7,211 of record NZ_JAHPYX010000058.1, on the reverse strand, counting down.
GATCCTCGATTAGTGCTAAAGAATAAAACCGCTAAAAAGATAGTTCGTTTCATTTTAAAACATCCTGGAACATATCAGAATGAAATCGCAAAAGGATTAGGCAAATCACATGGAACGATACAATACCAGCTTAAAAAACTTGTAAACGCCAAACTAATTGAAGTTACAACTGACAATGGACGAAAGAAGTTTTTCATTAGCGAAGAAAAACTAATTAATTTAAGAGATCTAACCTAGGAAAACTGCATAGGTATTTGCCTGCAAAATTAATTTTTTAGGTATATTAAAAATTGTATTAAAAGAATTAATAACTATAAAACCGTTTATTATCTTACTCTCTTCGGAGTAAAATATCTAAAACAATCTAGAAAAGGTGAATATGTTTTAAAAAAACCTGTGACTTTCCTTGCGTTTCTATTCGTAGCATTATTCGCGATGACTGCCTTCGCCCCACTCTCAAGCGCTGCCTTTACTCACCAAGATCTAACGATGACACTATTTCTGAATGGATCAGATGTATCAACACATGATACTGCTAATAATCCACTTGTAATAAATCTCGATGAAGATGTAAAAGGAGAGTTCTCTTTCGCAAACAATGGGACTATTGTCCATCTTAACGACATTACTGTTGAACTTTATAATGTCCAGCCTGTTCTTTTCTGGCACTGGGACACAAAATTCTACGAAAATCAATTCGAAGTCGACGAAGACATCCCTGCAGGATTTGGAACGAAAGCCAGTTTTACTTTGTTCCTAAGCAATGTTGGAGAGAATAAAGAAGCACTTAGAGGACAAACCAATCGCATTGATGTGATTCTTAGCTTTGAAAGCATTCCAGACTTTACCATAACAGTTTATGTGGAGTTTGTGTAATCCTAATCTTTTCTTTTTATTTTTGATTTGATTTTTCAATGTGCTTCTAATGTAATACTATTTTTCAATACCCTCTTGTATAATATGCTGTTCTAGATTAAACTGGAAAGTAACAAAATCTGTACCAAAAGTGATTTTTAGCAAAATAAAATCAATTAAGATGGAAAACCCAGTGTACCAAGTTGTGAATGGAGCAAAGAATTTCAAATATTAAGTCCAAAAATATACATAGGAATAGATTAGAAAACAAAACAATTGCGTAGTGAGGTATTTTGTGAGGTAATAATAAAGCTATTTGTCACTAAAGTTATAATACCTCATTAAAATGGTGAATATATTTTGAAAAAAAATCTGCCCATCTTTATCCTGGTATTTGTAACACTAGTCACATTATCAGCTTTTATCTCCCCTGGAAATGCTGCTTATACACATCAAGACCTTACTATAACTGTCTTGATAAACGGTAGTGAAGTATCAAGTCACACTAAAAATAACCCACTTTTATTGGATGTAGATAACGATATCGAGATAGATTTTGATATCTCGAACACAGGCGAGACAATTCATTTAATAGACACATCAATTGAGGTCTATACAATCCAGAAAGCACTTTTTTGGGATTATGAAACAAAGATCTTTAAATACAACATCGATGTTGATAATGGTGACGAAGATGGCGATGGAAGAGAAGGTTTCGATATTGTTGCTGGATTGGCAGAATCAAAAAGTCTTAGATTAAGGTCAAAAGATATTGAAGAATACAAGGAACTAATGAGAGATCAAAGAGCTCGGGTTGATTTAACTTTCAATTTTGAAACTATATCTGACTATACTATTACTGTTTATATAGAAGAAGGTGTAGTTTCACCAGAAGCCTCCAATGACACGGAAACAGACGGAAATACGGAAGGTATTAGTGATAATGGAGTTACACAAGATACAGAATATACGATAGACTTATTTGACCCGTTTAGAGGGGTTGAAACGTCACAATTGATTTTATATACAACAGCAAGCGCTCTTTTAGTCTCATTTGTTGTAATGCAAACGAATAAAAAAATTGCACTCAAGTTTGCAGCTCTAATTTTCAAGATTGGTGAAATGTTTTTTGTTATTATAAGTGCTGAAGCATTTATTGTAGCTATTGGTACTGTAGTTCGTCCACCTTCAATTAGAAATCTTAAAGAAGATGAGGTATTAACGAATGATACCCGAGATCGAATTTATAACTACATTTGTTCTCATGAAGGCGCTCATTTTCTCGAAATTATCAATCATATTGATATTGGTCCATTTGAGGGCACCTGGCACTTGCAAGTTCTAGAAGATTTTGGGTTCATTGTCTCTCGCAGATATAAGCACTATAAGATTTTCTATCCATTAATTCCAGGAAAGATAATTCCACTGAAGGATCCCCGCCTTGTACTAAAAAGTAAAACTGCTAAGGCGATCGTTCGCTTTATTTTAAAAAATCCTGGAGCATATCAAAACCTTATTGCAAAAAAATTAGGGAAATCTTCAGGAGCGATTAGATATAATATGAAAAAGCTTGTAGACGCAAAAATAATCAACATTATGAAGGAAAATGGGCAAAACAGGTTTTATATTAACGAAAAGAACCTAGCTTTACGTAGAATTCTCCCTGAAAATGCGTTTTCAGTGTAAATACAAATTCTTTTAATGATAAAGCATTTTACTTAAATCAAATTGCTGGATCTTTTATTTGTGAATTTCTATAGTATGTTTTTTATTTATTAAATCGATTTTAATGCATTCTAAAACTTAATAATTTAATTATATATTATAGAGAACCAATAAGAAGTCTATTGGCTTCCAAACAAGGGATGAAAGCATTTTGAGAAAATCTGTGTCTGTTCTAGTTTTCATTTTTATGATGCTTTTCACCATTAATGCTCTTGTTTCGTCTCTAAATGCCTCATATACACACCAAGACCTCACATTCACAGTTTTAGTAAATGATAATGACATATCTCTACATAATACTAAGGAAAATCCGCTTGTAATAGATATTGAAAACGATATAGAAATAGATTTAGATATATCAAACGCTGGCGAATCTGTTCACCTAATCGATGCGTCAATCGATGTCTATACAATTCAAGAGATTCTCTTATGGGATCAAGAAGCGAAAGTTTTTACACATTACATAGATGTCGACAATAATGATGAAGACGGTGATGGAAAAGAAGGTTTTGATATTGAGTCGGGAATGAGTGAATCCCGTAATTTTGTTGTATATTCAGAAGAGATTAAAGAGTATAAAGAGCAAATTAGAGGTCAACGAGTGCGTGTTGATATCAACCTTAACTTTGAAAGTATCCCAGACTATTCTATTACAATATACCTAAAAGAAGGGCAAATAGCATCTGAAGATTCTAATGGCTTATTTGAATTTTTCAAAGGGATTCAAACGTCACAATTGATTGTATACACTTCAATAAGTGCGATAGCCGTCTCGTATATCATTATACTTACAAATAGGGAATTTGCCTTCAAATTTCTGAAAAAATTAGCTATATTTTGTGTAGCTATTGGGACAGTAATTCGTCCACCGGCGGTTAGAAATCTTAAAAAAGATGAAATTTTAACGAATGTTACCAGAGAGAAAATGTACGACTATATTATCAATAATGAGGGTGCCCATTTTCGTGAGATTATTGATTATATCGATATAGGACCCTTTGCAGGAGTTTGGCATTTACAGGTTCTAGAAGATTTTGGATTTATTGGCTCTCATAGATATAAGCAGTACAAAGTTTATTATCCAACTGGAAGAAAGATTTCACCGAAGGATCCCCGATTAATATTAAAAAGCAATACTGCTAAAGCGATAGTTCAATTCATTTCAAAAAACCCTGGGGCATACCAGAATCTTATTGCAAAGCAATTAGGGAAATCTCAGGGAACCATCAGATATAATATGAAGAAGCTTGTAGACGCAAAAATAATTAACGTTATACTGGAAAATGGACAAAAGAAGTTTTTTATTAACAAAAAGAATCTTGTCTTACGAAAAATTCTACCTGAAAGTTTTGTTTAGGCGTGAACTCGATTTTTTTCATGCAAAAAATGCCCCACAATCGATTTTTGGCATGTGCAAACGGTGTACTAAAAGGCTTATCAAATAAACTCTATTATATCAGTTTTAACTGATAAGTAATTCTAAATAATGAAAATCAAAAAAATGAGGAGAGAATAATATGGAAAAACGACCTATTGGTATCACCCTTTTAGCAATACTAGTCTATATCGTTGGTATCATTGTATTAGTCCGAGGATTGATTTTCCTAGGGGTTATAGCAGTCACACTACTTACGACACCGTTGTGGGGCGTAGGTAATGAGTTGATTTTAGGGATTGGCTGGATTTTCCTAGCGCTTATAATGATGGCTGTGGGAAGTGGATTATGGTACATGAAAAAATGGTCTTGGTTTGCCACTACCGTACTCGCAGTAATCGGTTTAATAATTTCAGCGTTAGGCTTGACTGCTACGTGGCTTACATTTGGTTCATTCCTAGTTCTAACGATATATCTTTTGTATGCACTCAAATATTTCTGGAAGACTCAATAATGGCTCTTTAGATTGAGTAGCATTTCGATATCAAGAACTCCAGATTTTTCATTTTTTTATCTTATTATTTATTTTACCAAACTAGACTTTTTCCAGGCTTATTTATTAAGTCTAAACAATCTTTTTCACAAGTATCTGCCTTTAGCAATTCATTTCTAACTAAAGTGGGCAGCATTCTTGCTTTGTTTCAAATTAAAAAACCTTATAGTAAGGGAAAAAATTGTACTAAAAGAATTATTAAAGATGGAGATCTATTTATCTTACAAAAAGCCAAGCAAGAAAGCACCAATGTTTTAGCGTGGTGATGAATGGCGTTGGGTTCATATAATCTGGTGCTCCTTGCGTCTATGAGTACCTACGGGGCGTAGGGATGTTAAGCCTGTGGAGATAAGACCTCCGTAACCCGCCAGGGGATCGAGTCTGTCGTAGAAGCAGGAAGCCTCAAGGCTTAAGCACGAGGTAGCTCACTCAGATAATTGGATAATGAGAAAAGACTTTAGGAAAGGTGAATTATTTTGAGGAAATCTACATCAATAATTGGTTTATTGCTTGTAGCTCTATTTGCACTTAGTACGTTCGCTCCGCTATCTAATGCAGCATACACACACCAGGATCTAACGATGACAGTTTTAATAAACGGCAATGATGTATCTCAGTACAATACTAAGGATAACCCACTTACAATAAACGTTGACAATGCTATCAGTGTAGACCTCGCTATTCAAAATAACGGTGAGACGGTCCATCTCACGGATATGTCCATGGAGATTTATTCTGTCCAAAGGATTCTAGGAATCTGGGACTGGGAAGTTAAGATCTATACGCACAACATCGATGTCGATAATGCTGATGATGATGGTGATGGAAAAGAAGGGTTTGATATCCTTGCTGGACTGGACGAAACTGATAGTTTTACTGTAGCTGCTGAAGAAATCGCAGAGTATAAAGAAGAAGTAAGAGGTCAATCAGTTCGACTTGATGTGATTTTTAACTTTGAGACAATCCCAGACTTCACTGCAACAGTGTACATCGATTTCGTTTAGTTTATCTTCTTTTTTTTATTGTGATTGTTTTTATGATTTTATCTCAGGCTTGTCTCCCCTGACAATCAGCCAAATTATCAAACCGATTATCCCCGTAATCAATACGATAATTAACCACAATGCTCCGCTCTCGCCCCTCTTTTCGGCATCTCTATACACCCAGACTGCAATCAATATAGCAACTACAAACCATATAACTCCAATGGCTATCATAAGTGCTAAAATACCAAAACCGAATAGAATTTCTGGTGGTGGAGGTTGCAAACTTACTCACCTTCTATTGAAGTAGACTATATACATCATATCTATAGGTAAAACGTTCTGTATGGAGCTCCTTCTTTTTATAATTTTTCTTGAAGGTACCCTCTATTTTCCGCTTTAAACCTTCGCATAATCCATGTAAATTTTAGGGCAGATTTTTTGAAATTCTTAAGACCTTTTGGGCAACAGCTAATGCTGAATTGCCCAATATTGTTATCATTGGTTCTTTTCCCAAGTCACCGGTGTGGTAGATAACGTCTGGCACTCTTCCAACAGCTTCAATCGCTTGCTCAGCGCCCCAAGCTGTTGTTTTGCCCTCTTTCGTTTTTATATCCTGAGGTTCCTTTTTACGGTCATAACAGGAAATTAAGAAATTCGATTTTTTACATATCTCAAGAATTTCTTCAGAATAACGCAAATTCATTCCAGCTTTAATTAAAGGATCATATCTTTTTGCAGTTAATATAGTGTTCGCTACATGCTGAGATACGCCGAAAGTTGGACACATAACAGCTTTTATTCCATCCTTTGTAGCAGTTATTCGCCCTGGAATACCAACAACATCTTTAGCGTCTATAGCATAAGATGTAGCCATAATTAAGTTTGATCGTACTTCTGGAATGAGTTGAATCATTTTTGGATTTTTCTCAAGTTTCTCAAGCGCATTTTGTACATCTTTTAGAACATAATATCTCTCAGCTTCGTTGTAAAGATGGGCCATAGGACTAACGGGGCCATATCCTTTACCAAGTGGGAGTCCATGTCGTATTCCTTCGGTAATAAGGTCTTTTGCAACAATAAAAGCTTCGTTTATATCTTTTCCTTTAGCGATTTCAGCAGCAATTGCTGCAGCAAAACAACATCCAGTTCCATGCGTCGTTTTAGTATCAATTCTTTCGGAGGTCACTGTAACAAATTCCTCATTATAATATAATACATCTATTGAACCATCCTCAGAAAAAATATGTCCTCCTTTTACCACGACTGCCTTTGGACCTAATTCTGCTAGGTTTATCGCCGCTTTCTTGGCGTCTTCAAGGGACTCTATCTGCATTCCAGAGAGTTTTTCTGCTTCATGAGCATTTGGAGTTATAACATCAGCTTTTGGGAGGATATGGGAGATCAAACTATTCACAGCTTCCTCTTTGAGTAAAGGAACACCACTTTTTGATATCATAACGGGATCAACAACAGTAGGAAATCCCTTATTTTCGATTTCCTCTGCAACTACTTTAATAATTTCAACAGTGTGAAGCATACCCGTTTTAGCAGCATCCACACCAATATCGTCCCAAACTGCATTAATTTGAGCGCTTATTAAATCAGGAGATATATCTTGAATCGCGGTTACATCAACCGTATTTTGTGCTGTTACTGCTGTGATTGCGCTCATTCCATGAACACCGAGGGCTGCAAATGTTTTTAAGTCTGCCTGAAT
>NZ_JAHPYX010000057.1:0-2939 GCF_019058535.1 Candidatus Borrarchaeum sp. | reverse complement strand
TATCCACATAGCGGATAACTTATGACAAATATTTGAATTTGATTAGAGATCTGGGCTAAAAAAAGATTTTAAATGTTCGTGATTAATTTTGAGAATAATACAGGTATGCTCATATTTCCCAAGTACAAAATGGATGCCATATTATGGAGGCATTGAGTCTTATATCCTAAATTTATCGAAATTTCTAGTTAAGAATGGACATAAAGTCACGGTTATAACATCGAAAATCCCTCGAAACTCCCCGAGATTAGAAAACAAAGAAGGCGTAAAAATTGCCCGTTTAACCACACCTGCCATAGTTAGTGGTTTTCCATTGATGCCACATCTCTTTTTTAAATTATTTGCTATATCCAAAAATGCGGATATAATTCATGCACACATCAATTCGCCAAGTATTATAGAAATTGCCGCTTTTGTAAGTAAGATTTCAAATAAACCTCTTGTGGTGACTTACCATGCCGATCCTATAATACAAGACCTAAATACCGAAGCCTCTAGATATGTTAAACCTATTTTAGGAACCTATCTTAACAAATCCATGGATTTGATCTTGAAAAGGGCTCATAAGATCATAGTTACAACTCCACTTTATATGGAGAAGTCAAATTTCTTACAAAATTATTTGCACAAGGTCGTTGTAATTCCTAATAGTATTGATATCGATTTTTTTAGCGAACAGAATTCACAAGTTATTCAGGATCTTGAGAGAGAATACAATATAAAAAACAACAGAATAATACTTTTCGTTGGTAGACTTGTGAAGTACAAAGGTATTGAGTATCTTTTTAAGGCAATGAAAACCGTAATATCGACTTTTAAAAATACTTGCCTGTTAATTGTAGGAGATGGCCCTTTAAGGAACAATCTTGAATATTTATCTAATAAAATGAACCTTGAGGGTAATATAGTCTTTGTTGGTAATGTAAATAGCCGAAAATTGCGGAATATCTATAGAATTGCAGATCTTTTTGTTCTTCCCTCAATTTCTAATTCCGAAGGATTTGGAATTGTTCTACTAGAAGCTATGGCACATGCTAAACCTGTAGTTGCTTCAAATGTAGGTGGCATTCCGCATATAGTCAAAAATGGGTTTAATGGACTACTGGTAGCGCCAAGAAATTATAAAGAATTAGGAAATAGAATAATTGATTTACTCTCAAATCATGTTAACTCTCAGAAATTAGGACAAAGAGGACAAGAATACATCATTAAAAATTATTCCTGGGAACAAACAGTAAAGCAAATAATTGAAGTCTATCAAGACATCAGCGAATCACAAGAATAAATTCTCAAAAATTGAAAGTCGAGAATTAAATCTGCCCTTTTTGATCTACAAACCATTCAAAGGTCTCTTTTATGCCAAGATCAAAATTATACTTTGGTTGATAACCTAAAACTTCCTTTGCCTTAGAGATATCTGCTAAACTATCCTTTACATCTCCTGGTCGAGGTGCAATGAATTTAGGCTCTAAGTATTCTTTTTTGAATAATTTAAGAAGTTTCTTCGCAACTTTGAGCAATGAAATGTTTCGACCGCTTCCAATGTTGAATGTTGCATTCGAAATATTTGGAGTAAATGCTGCTAAAAGATTTGCATCAACAACATCTCTTACGAAAGTGAAATCGCGAGTTTGAAGTCCATCACCGTGGATTAACGGTGGTAAATCTCTTAAGATTCGATTGATCCAGATAGGAATCACGCCACTATATTCACTCACGGTCTGCCTTGGACCATAAACATTGAAATATCGAAGTGAAACACATTGGAGTCCATATATAGGATAATAAATCTCAGCATACATTTCACCGACACATTTTGAAACCGCATACGGAGAAATTGGACAACGCTGCATTGTTTCTCTCTTTGGAAGTTCTAATGTATTACCATAAACTGAGGAACTTGAAGCGAATACAAAGCGTTTGACGTCTGTATTCTTTGCTGCAGTTAATAAGTTAAGTGTTCCATTTATATTGACAGTAGCGGTCTCCCTTGGAAATTCAATCGAACGATCAACACTGGCTAATGCCGCTTGATGAAAAATAATATCTACATCTTTTAGAAGACTGACAATTAGATCATAATCCCTGATGTCTCCTTCAACGAACTCAAATCCATCGTTTTTCATAGCAAATAATAAATGCTCCAATTTTCCGACAGAAAGGTTGTCAATACCAACAACTTTTGCACCACGTTGAAGTAATTTATCTACCATATGACTACCAATAAAGCCTGCAGCGCCTGTAACCAAAACCTTATAGTCAGTTAGATCCATAATTACTTTCTCCTATGAAATTGGTACACCTAGTCCACGATATGCAAAGCCTGCATTTGTTACTTCATTTGAATCAAAGATATTTCGTGTATCAACAATTACGGCAGGTTGCCTTACACACTTTGAGAGATTCTCTAAATTCAGTTGCTTAAATTCAGCGTGTGCGGTGCAAAACACTAGAGCATCCGCGTTTTGAATTGCATCTTCTACGGATAATTCAGTTAGCATACCAAAAACAATCTCATTTTCAAAGAGTGGATCATAACATGCTATCTCCGTGTCATATTTCTTAAGAGCGTTAATAATTCGTTCAGCGGGGGCATATTGAACATCTTTCACGCCTGATTTATAAGATATTCCTAAAACGACAATCTTTGAACCTTTTATCGGCTTTCCAATCCCATTTAGCGCTTCGAAAATTAGATTAACTATGTTATCTGGCATTCTGTCATTAATTTCTCTGGCCAATCGAACGAGATATGGAATATAACCAACTCTATTCGCCACTTGAATGAGGTAATAAGGATTTGCGGGAAGACAAGGACCTCCTACACCTGGACCTGGATAATGTTGAATAAATATCCATTTTGTTGTAGAGTCATCTATTGTTTCAATAATATTTATTCCGATTTTTTCAAACAAAATTGCTAATTCATTAATTAAAGC
>NZ_JAHPYX010000056.1:0-6213 GCF_019058535.1 Candidatus Borrarchaeum sp. | reverse complement strand
GCTCTGAAGTCTTATTAAAATCTCTTTTCTCTAGATATTTATCCAATGGTTTTGAGGTCTTTTTTTTGAACCCTTCTTCTTCTAGATACTTATCCAGTGTCATTCCTATCCCCTAATACCTGCAATTACGTCCCTATTAACTAAACATCTGCGGAGGGACATAATTCTCGCACAACACATTTATCATGCTCTGGCTTTTTTGCATGACAAATCTTTCTCCCGTGATCTATAATCATATATGTAAATTGAAACCACTCTTTTTTTGGAATAATTGCCATTAAATCTTGCTCTATCTTGTCGGGGTTTTTGTTTTTCGTCAGCCCCAACCTTTGTGAAAGCCTCTTTACATGTGTATCGACTGCAATTCCTTCAATTTTTCCAAAAGCATTTGATATCACTATGTTAGCAGTTTTCCGAGCCACACCTGGTAAAGATATTAGCCCCTCCATAGTATTAGGAACGTTTCCATCAAACTTTTCTATTATGAGTTTACATGCCTCTTGAAGATATTTTGCCTTATTGCGATAAAATCCGGTCGGACGTATATCGTTTTCAAGCTCGGTTCGATCCGCCTCAGCATAATCATGTGCTGTTTTATATTTTTTAAATAAATCTTTTGTGACTTCATTCACTTTAACATCTGTAGCTTGGGCGGAGAGAATCGTTGCGATTAACATTTCTAGAGGATTTGAGAAGTTTAGAGCGACAGTTGGCTTGGGATATTCTTTCTTCAATAATTTTCGGATTTCCTGAATCCTTTCTTTTTCATCCATGTCCTTTATTTTCATCCCTCTCAAATAAAAGAAAAAGTCAATTGTTCAGGTGAATTATAACTTCGGCATTGATAAAATAGTTTCTGATCTATAATCAAAAATACTTGATTAGAGATAAAATAATGAATGAATTAAATTCGCTTTTTTAAAAAAACTCTTATCCATTATGTTTTTTTTCAAAAGAGTCAGCACAGCGTGTACAACAAAATACGTATTCTTCTCCTTCAATAATTCTTTTTTCATTAGCAAAAATGCATTTACCCTCTTCATCTTTCACAGTTAAACAATCTCCGCATTGAATATACTTTACCATCAGAAGACCTCCAAAAAAATTGATTTACTATCGCTATAATACTGCTTTCACTTTTTAATTGTCATATATCGGCAAATGGAAGTAAAGTCTTGTGTTTTCCTTAACGAATTCTCTGCCTAATCACAGTAATTTCCCTTTGAATACACTGCTAGATTGTTTCTAATTAGGCATTATTCACAAAAATTTCTCTGAAATTGTTGAAAATAACCCTCTGCGTTTCTTCTGTATCCTGACCTTTCAATTGTGCGATTTTATCTACAATTTCCGCGACATTTGCAGGTTCCCCTCTCTTTTTTCTATAGGATACTGGTCCATCGCTTTCCGTTAATATGCATGAGACATCCAAGCGTTTCACAAAAGTCTGTAATTTTGGTGAATAATGAAGTGCCGGAGTAAAACTCATAAAATATCCGTTATCGACTATCCGAGAAAGTAGATTATCTGGTCCAGTATACCAGTGTAAGATCACACTTTTTAGTCTATAAGATTCCAATATATTCAGTGTCTCATGTTCTGCACCTTTTGAATGTATGATCACACTCGCTTCTTTTTTTTCAGCGATAGACAGCAAAGATTCAAAAATTGTGAATTGCGGTTCCCATTCCTCCTTGTTCTTAATAAAGTGGTGATCTAAGCCTATCTCGCCCAAGACGCCCTTTTCTGGAAGGAGTTCTCTAACTTTATTAACGTCTTGTTTACACTTTGGAGCGTTCCAAGGGTGAATCCCTATAGCAGGAATTACAGTATTATATTGTTTAGCAATTTCTGTGGTTGTATAGAAGGAGGAAATGTCCATTGAGACGCCAATTATATATTTTACGTTAGCGTCTTTTGCTCTGAGTAAAACTTCTGAGAGATCTTTATATTCATTGAGATGACAATGATCATCCGTATACATATTTGTCCTCTCGTTTAAAATCCAACAAAGCATAAAAAATTAGAGAAATGTCAAAAAAAGTTGACAAGATAACTATTCTACTTTTCTTTTCTCTTTGCGAGTAATTCCTTTGAAATATCATATGCTTCCTCAAAACTGAAAACGCCTGTAGTTCCTTTGATATTTTTCAATGCATTCTTTTCTGTCTTTAGTTTTAAATCACCGATCGCTAAAGCCCCTATGCCTATTTTTCCTGGCATAAATTCTTCTTTGTCATCTAATGAACCAAGTCCTTCTACGCCAAGTGGTGGGACCGCATTAATATCAGCAGCAACTTTAAAACGATCTAAACGCTCCATTGTCCCTTTTGATATGAGTTGATAACCCGCTTTTCCAGCTGCGATAATTGCATCTGCATCTTTTGATGCCTCATAGATTTCTTCTGCATTTGCGCCTTGAGCGTATCTCACATGTATCTGGTACTCCTGACTTAATCTTTCGGCGATGCCTTTAGCTCTATCGAATTTTCGGGAACTGATCAGAGGGTTTCCGCCGCTTTTTGCTGACAATATTGCGGCAACTTGCCCTACAGGTCCTGTTCCCGCTAAAATAGTGATATTCTTACCCTCAAAGCCACCCATTTCCACTAAAGCTTCTTCTGTTTTTGCAACGGCCGCGGCAGCAGTCGTATATGCACCCCTTGGGTCTATCATTATAGGAACCTCGAAGGGAGGAACCATTGCCTTCTTTGCTTCTTCTAACACCTGCAAAACTTTTGGAAGGTCACTACCTCCAATGAATAGGGCAGTGTATTGGCATCCTTTTACTCCTCGGCTGAATATCGCATCTTGAACAAGGTTTTTTACATCCTCTGGTTCAACATTTGAAAAACAGTGCACATGGTCATAGCCAGAATCCACAGACATGTTTATATCAAAGGGCGATGCATATTTGTCCGTATCAATTAAATAGATAATATACTCTTTTCCCACATGTTTCACCTCGTATGTTATATTTTTTATCTGGACTCAAAAAGCTTTATCCTTTCTATTTTCAACGATTTTTTAAACTTTTAAGAATATTTTCAATTCTGAATTGAGTAAAATTCACCTTTATTAAAAGTAACTGATACAAAAGAAGACCGTTCTTTCCTTAGAATTTCATTTTTGCACATAAACATCATTTTAAATTGCGAATTCAGAAAACATAAAAACTGAAACCATATTTCCTTCTCTCAAAGGTGGGCTCTAATTGACGTTAGCTGTTGAAATAAAAAATCTTACGAAAATCTATCCTGGAAGGGGCATCCTAAATAAAGCACCAGCTGTAACGGCGTTAGATGATGTAAATCTAGAAATCAAGAAGGGAACAATATATGGACTTCTAGGTCCTAATGGAGCTGGAAAAACTACCTTGATTCATATTTTAGCTGGCGTTCTCTTGCCAACCACCGGCACTGCAGAGGTCTTTGGACATGATGTCGTACGGGAGGCACGGGAGGTAAGATCTTTAAGTAATTATGGTGCAGGACAAGGCTCACTTTTTTGGAATCTTTCCCCAAAAGAGAACTTGCTTTATTATGCGAAACTTTATGGCCTTCCCAATTCTGAGGCGGTTGAAAAAATAAATAACCTATTGGAATTCTTTGGCCTGAAGGAACGAGCCAATCTTAAAAGTGCTTATTTGTCCTCGGGGTTAAAACAGCGTGTCAAACTTATCAAAACGCTTCTCAACGACCCCAAATTATTACTGCTGGATGAACCCACCTTAGGTCTCGATGTTGACATCGCCAGAAAAATACGTGCTTACATTCAAGAACTGTCCCATGAAAAAGAAATGACAATATTGCTCACTTCACATAACATGTACGAAGTAGATGAATTATGTGATGAAATTGCTCTTATTGATAAAGGGCGAATCGTTTCTATAGGAACTCCGGATGAACTTAAAAAGAAGGTTTCTGAGTTTGAATCCCTGGAGTTGTCCTTCTCAAACTATGATGGTGATCCTTCCTCATTCTTAGATGATCTAGTTTTGAGATCAACATTTCGAGATGGAGCACTGGTGCTTCACGTCTCTGATATTGATTCTTCAATAGATGCCATTCTTCGACGCCTGTTATCCCATAAATTTGTGATTTCCTCAATAAACACGAGACGGACAACTTTAGAGGATGTGTTTCTAAACTTAACAGGACGGGGGTTGAAGTAAAATGCTCAGAGTTTATCTTCGTCAAGTATATGGCTTCACTTACAGACAGACTCACAATATCGCTAAAAGTCCGATTGGAATCTTTGAAATTGTAGTGTGGCCATTAGCGAGTTTATTCTCCATAGGATTTCTGGGATCTTTTGTAGACGTTTCAGCTAGCACAAACATATCTTTTGTTACATTCATTTTGATTGGACAATGCGGCTGGTCTTTTAGTTATGTTGTTCAGCAAGCCTTGAGTTATGGCCTCATGCATTCGATGTGGAGTGGTACTCTTATCGACATGATGGCTAGCCCTGCAGATGAAAATCAGTTTATCATTGGGAATGCACTCGCAGGAGTTATTAAGGGAGTAGTAGTTCTTGCTGTCATGGGAGTCTGTAGCTTAGTTGCATTTAATGTTAACATCTTCGCCGGTGGAGTTTTTGCAGTCTTTCTAATCATATTCAGTGTCTTTCTTGCGGCAGTTTCGTTAGGCCTTATAGTTCTTATCTTAATTTTCTATTTTGGCCAAGAGGCCCAGGTAACGGCGTGGACGATCACTGGCTTAACTGTCCTTTTCAGCGGCGTTTTCTACCCTGTAACAATTTTACCCCCTCTAATTAGGCCGTTAAGTTACAGCATTCCTCTTACATATGCGTTCATTGCGTGGCGAGAAATAACCCTTCAAGGTGCAAGCATGGCTGATGTATCGTTTGTACTGCTTCAAATGGGCGTTTCCAGTGTACTATGGCTCGCAATAACGTGGTCTGTTTGTCTATTCACGATAAAAAGAGCAAGGAAAATTGGAATGATTTCGCAACTTTCTGATTGAATCTAGATTTATTATTATTGTTACTGAGTTATGAAAATTAATAATCGCAAGAGATGAAAGTAAATAACACCGGTAATTATATACATAAATTTCTTATGAGTGCTAACGATACTAGGAATATGAAATCGCAATAGAGCAGGAGAATAGGGTTTTTTCAAGCGTAGATTTGCTTAACAATAACAAAGATACGTCTAAAAGAGTAATATCTCGCTAAATACAATCCCTTCCACCCATGCTCCACGTTTGTCCCAGTTCCCCATGATTAGTCGCAACTGTTGATCCAATCGAAAAATTTTATTTTAAGAACGTCTAAAAGTATATGACCGAGTAAAGTATAAAAGTAACAAGAACGCAT
Source organism: Candidatus Borrarchaeum sp. (assembly GCF_019058535.1). Lineage (NCBI taxonomy): Archaea > Promethearchaeati > Candidatus Borrarchaeota > Candidatus Borrarchaeia > Candidatus Borrarchaeales > Candidatus Borrarchaeaceae > Candidatus Borrarchaeum > Candidatus Borrarchaeum sp. Next base: position 870 of record NZ_JAHPYX010000056.1, on the reverse strand, counting down.
ACATAGACTTATAAAAATTGCTCTAGATTCTCGAATCTTGATTCAATTTAAGTGCCAAGGAGGGGCGCAAAATAAGTGCCCAATCTAAGGGAGGGAGGACAATATGAAAGTATTAGCATTCAACTGCAGTCCAAGTATGGACAAGGGAAACACAGCTCTGATCTTCAATCCCTTTGTTGAGGGGATGAAGGAAGCTGGGGCTGAAGTCGAACTTTTCTACACGAACAAGCTCAAGATCAACTTTTGCACCGGGCAGGTTAATTGCTGGTTCAAGCATCCCGGAAAGTGCTATCAAGACGATGACATGAACATGCTCTACCCCAAACTACGCGAAGCGGACGTCTGGGTGTTCGCCACTCCGGTTTATTGGGACGGAGTCACCGGACCGATGAAGACACTTATTGACCGAACGGCGCTCCCGCTTTTCGGGCCATTTTACGAGCTACGCGATGGTCATACGCGGACTATTTGGCGCGAAGGAACCACGTCCACAAAAGTCGTGTTGGTATCCGTTGGTGGCCAGTGGGAGATGGACATCTTTGACCCGCTACTTGTCTACATGAAGGCCATGTGCAAGAACTCAAACTTTGAATTCGCAGGGGCTTTGCTGAGACCTCATACACATGCAGTGAAGCCTATGATAGAAAGTGGTGCTGTAAACGACATCTTCGAAGCGGCGAAAGAGGCTGGTCGCCAACTCGTGAAAAATGGTAAAATGTCCGCCGAAATCCTAAAGACCGTTAGCCGTGAACTTGTACCCCAGAAGCCGTATATGGAAGGGTTCAATCAGTTTATCCAACAGATTCTAGACTCAATGAAGAAAGAATAGTATCGACGGATAGGGTCAACTACCCCACCCTAAAGGGTAGG
>NZ_JAHPYX010000007.1:0-7775 GCF_019058535.1 Candidatus Borrarchaeum sp. | reverse complement strand
CGATAAAGGTATTATGACCACTGAACGTCTAAAAACCGTACGTACTGCAGCAAAAAGAGAATACACTTCCAATAATAGAACTATGACTTTATTACCCGCCATTCATAGTCTGATAATGAAAGAGTTAACCGAATTGGCCATGAAAGAAGCCGAAGCTCAAAAAAGAACTGATATATCTGATTCTGAATAACTATTTTTAATTTCACTCGATTTCAAGTAGTTGTTTAACATCCATCCCTAATTCCATGGCACGTAATGTGATTTCTCTTTCGTCTAAATGAAGAATCAAGTTTTGCAAAGGAAAGTTTGCGTTAAGTTGTTTGAGAACAAAGATACATCTTTTTAGGACTTTCACTGCACGATCAAAATCATCAAAAGCTAATTGATCTGAGAGATTTTCAAACACTCTAGTCATGCCGATAAAGTCCTCAAAACTGCGGAAGTGATCAGCGGCCTTATAAGCGTATTCTACCATTAAATCTTGACTGAATTCTTGAACTAGAAATGAAAATTTCTCGTATAATTTTGCACTTATTCGTGCTCTGTTTTCTACTTGTAATGTCTGTAAAACTTCCTCAAAAACTGCCCTAGCCGCCTCAATAAATTCCGCACTTGTGAATTCTTCAGAAAGGCTTAAAAGAAGGTTCTCTAAAGTTTTAAGATCTTTAACTTCAGAGACTAATGTTTGAACAAACTTTTGTGCAGCTCTAACACCTTCTGTTTTCAATAGTTTTTGGATAGCTTGCTTTGCATATTCTTCAGCGGCATCAGGATTCTTAATTGTGTAATATATCTTTATAATTTCAAGCGTAAATTGAGCACTATCTTCATATCTTCCTAAAGTATCAAGTTTGTCTATATATTTCTGCGCAATATCAATAGCCTTAGTTGGATCGTGAGCTTTAGTGATCTCAATTGCAGTTAACATCATTGTATTTGCCAGTTCAATATTTTGAGTTTCTGCGGCTAGCAGTTTTTTAACAAATCGAATGCAAAGTGCTGCGGCGTTTGTCCATTCTTCCGTCTTCGCTTTCAATTCAGCCAGGGTTTTGATTATTTCAGCTTGATCAGTTATTTTGAATTGATCATTTGTTTCAAAGGACTCAACAAGTTCCTGTAAAAAATTAATTGCATCATCATGTTTTTCTGATTTGAAGAAGTGGTGAGCCGCTGTCTTAGCATGCTTAACAGCACGATTGTACTGATTTAAAGAAATCAATTGTTCACAGAATTCTCTACTGATTATAGCTGCAATCGTCTCTCTATGTTCAGCGAGATTCATCTCAACAATAAACTCAATTAATTTTTCAGCCCATCCAATATCTCCAGTTGCAACTATCTGATCTTTATATTGTGTAAGCAGCACAGTCCCTTTCCCTATGCCTTTAGATGCTTTAAAAAACTCCCTAAGTTGTGTGATGTATTCATATGCAGTTTCATAGTTTTTCTGCTGAATCAAAAATTCAATAAATGGCTTTAAAATATCTATTCCTGCGTTATAATCGTGATCAACATTAATTGCCCGGTTTAAAAGTTGTTCAGTCAATTTCTTTGCTAAACTTAAGTCTTTGTCTTGTAAAATCTCTCTGTGTTCCGCTAATATAGTATATGCACTATCTATGTCTGCCATTTCTTCATAAAGTGTCGCTACCTGAGTGATGTATTCTAAGCAACTCGCGTAGACTTCGTTTTTAATTAGAATATCAATTGTATTCTCTAAGATTGGAATAAGCAATCTGAGTAAACGCTTTTCTTGATAATAATCAGTGATGTATGAAATAACTTTGAAGCCTTCTTCTGATTTCGAATTGACAAATATCTCATACGTGTCTAAATAAACTTTAATCGCTGTATAGGTATCTCCAGATGCTTCATAGGACTCATAAGCTTTTTCTAGATATTCTAAAGCAAGGCTATAGTTCTCGGTTTTAAGAATCGCTTTTGCAAATGAAAAATTAAATTCAGCAACTCGTTTTGGTGCATTTGGTCCTCCAAGTTGTGAGATATATTCACTAACCTGATTAATAAACTCTGTAGCTAGATGCAAATCATCATCTTTGCATAACATCGGAAGCGCTTTTTCGTTATAAATTTTAAGTGCTTCATCGATATCTTCAGTATATTCTATTAATGTGAATAAACGATCAATGACTTCCTTAGCTTCACCAATTTCCTTCATTTTAGCTGCTGAACTTAGTGTTATTTCAGCTGTTTTATCAAAATCATCTTCATAAGATTGTATGGCGAAATCTGTAAATGTAATCAGATATTCACGTGCTTCACTCATCTGGTTGATCTTGATCAGGTCATCAACGGTTTCAAAGCCAAACTTAACGATTTTTTCAAATTCCTTTTGTTCAATGAAAATCTTTATGACAGCATTTACAAACTCTAAAGCTATAAGATATTTCTTTTCTTCTTCTTTCATTAGTCTTTTTGAAAGAGTAGATGCAAGTTCAAGTACTAGATCATCTTTACCTTCCTCTTGGAAATACTTAAAGCCCCTTTGCGAGAGTATAACTGCTTCTTCTTCCAATCTTTCATTTTCTGAAAGTAAATTGATAGCTTTTTCAGCAGTCTCCAGTAGATCAAATCGATCTTCTAACGTTTCATAAAAATTAAGTGCTGATGTAAAGAATTCAACAATCTCTTCTTTAACTAAATTGTTCAATTCGTGATCATCTTCCGATACCTGGTCAAAATTGTTTAACAGGAATTCCCCGTATTCAACCGAATACTCCGCAAGTGTTCTCATTAGATCGGCTTTTTGTAATACTTCAACCGTTCTCTTCATATATTGAATAATTACACGTAAATCAACTCGATATTCTGAATAACGTTTTATCAATGCATCTACTAGCATACTACAAAGTTTTGAAGCATCTAATAGCTGCCCTCGCTCAATTAATTTATTGATACTTTCATCCGCAAACTCAATGAAGAGATCAATATCTAATTCTAATAACTGCTCTGTAATATTCATTCTTAGTTTATTGGCATCAGAATATTTTTCTCGCATATCAAGCAATGAAATTGCTTTTGAACCGAATTTTATTACGCCTAGTGAGTTCTTCAACTCACCGAATTTCCTTAATAACTCAATTGAAAGTTCTGTCGCTTTTTCAATATCTTTATTTTCTTGAACAACCTGTAAGAAATGTTCAACTGCTTGATTGATAACAAGTTCCTCTTGAGGCCTTTGTCGGAGTTCCTGTATTACCTGTAGTACTTTTTCTGCCGCTAACAAAGCAGCTGATAAAGAAATTTGCGGAATTCCTTGATTCAATACTCTTGCTATGTCTTCGTCAGTGAGTTCATTAATTTGTAACGTTTTTGACAAACTCTCTCCTGTATTAGTCGAAGAAAATGAGAGAAGCCATTTGTCCGCTCCACGTCGATAAATATGTCCAGTTACGTCTTCCACATGTGCGATCCGGATGTCTTTTAGAAAGGCCATTCTTTCCTCGTCTTTCACACTGTCTTTCATCAACTCAATATAACGATCAACATCTTTAGCAGTTCTTAATTCTTTTACGATTTCTTCCAGTGAAGGCATTTCTTCGATAGATATCTCATCACCACTTGATACTGAAACCTCTTCTTTCGGAAAATATTCTTCGATGTTGTTTAAGACGTCAACAAGTTTTTCTGCAGCATCATATGCTCCTGAAAAGGAAAAAAATTCTAACTGCTCATTTAACTTATCTGCAACATCATCTACAACTGTTGATGAAATATTTATTGCGAATGGGCTCTCTGATCGTCCATGAATTGCCATTATTTGCCATTCATTTGGACTTCTCGCATGAATTTGAAGTGTGGTTTTTCCGCCCTCTACTACTATCTCTTTTATTAACAGTTCGGGCTTTTCTTCTGAGATTTCGCTTATGGGTGTTTCAATAGTTTCTGAAAGTGGTGTTTCTGTTTCTTTAATTTCTTCAACTTCAACAAGAGTCTCTTTTGTTTCTTCAGTTTCACTAATATCGGTAAGAGGAATTTCTTCTTCTTCTTCAATTTCTGCTAGGTCTTCAGGTGTCTTATTCAGAACATCCATGTCATCTCTGTTCTGCCATGTGTAATTATCTGGGTTTTCTATGACATCTAAAACCTTATTAACAGCGGCTTTCAATCCTGAGATCCCATATGATGAGAAATAATCAGCCATATTCTCTGTAATTGATTCAATAAGTTTGTCTTGATCAGGGTTGAGAATATTTCCCTTAAATAATACTGCTGATCCGTCTTTAACAAATGTAAAAGACCATAAGTACTTTCCTTTTTTTTCGATATAGCAAGCTACACTTTCTGTATATGGTAACTCTATTACAGCGACATTTTCTTCTGTTGACATTAGACAACCCATTCTATTGACATTTGTTGTTATTTAGATTTTTAACTAACTTTACGTGAATTTCTGGTGATTATAAACATCCCTGTTCGTGAATAAGCTCATTCAGCAGATCAATATAATTCTCATCTACACAAAATATATTTCTTCCGATGTTTATTAAATCAGTGCTTGGGTTTAGATGGAGCAGAAAAACGCTATACTGTGAATTAATGTGTAGATGTTGTTTCTAACGAGATTAACGAAATTATTAATCAGCATTTTACAATAAAGACATCTATCTTCCCATCTCTTAGTTTAGTTTGTTCTAATGATGAAGATTTATGTTAATTCAAAAAATCTTTAAGGTAAAAGCAGTATTGTGGATAGGCAAGAAAACGTTCAATATTGGGGATTTATATGGCCACAGATGCTATACAACAGGTTCTGATCATTGGAGGAGGAGTAGCAGGCATACAGGCAGCATTAGATCTGGCTTCACAGGGCGTCAATGTATATTTAGTAGAAAAAGAACCAAGTATTGGTGGAAAGATGGCCCAATTGGATAAGACCTTTCCGACGAATGATTGTTCTATGTGTATTTTAAGCCCAAAGATGGTAGAATGTTCCCGACATCCAAATATCAGACTTTGGACTTACAGTGAAGTACTAGACGTTCAAAGGACTGACCAAGGTCATTTTAAAGCTAAAATCTTGAGAAAACCACGATATGTTGATGAGGAGAAATGTACTGGTTGTGGAATATGTGCAATGAACTGTCCGGTAAAAAGTATAAATGAATTCAATGTTGGATTGGATAAACGAGCAGCCACTTATGTTCCTTTTCCTCAGGCCGTTCCTCTTATATATACGATTGATGAAAACCATTGTCTTAACTTCACTTATGGGATATGTGAAACCTGCAGAAACATGTGTCCTGCTGGAGCTGTTGATTTTACCCAAGAGCCTATTGAAACGATTATAGATGTTGCAGCTATCATTGTCGCTACTGGATTTGAACTTCTAGATCCCTCTCCATTTACTCGTTATGGTTATCTGCAGTATAAAAACGTCTTAAGTTCGTTAGAGTTTGAACGACTTCTAAGTGCGTATGTACCGACTGGAGGTCATGTGCTCTGCCCATCAAATGGAAAAGAGCCGAAAACTATCGCCTTTATTGCATGTGTTGGATCACGGGATTGTGTTCACGTCAATGCTCGCCCATACTGCTCTAAAATCTGTTGTACTTACGCAACCAAACAGGCTATAATTGCACGCGAGCATGACCCGCATATAGATGCATATATTCTTTACAATGATCTTCGGACATTTGGCAAGGGATTTGAAGAATATATCAATAAAGCAGAAGAGACTTATGACATAAAATACCTTAAATCTTTGCCAGGAGAGATAATGGAAGATCATCAGACTGGAGAATTGCTTATAGGCTATGGAGATTTTTCAACGCTCGAAAAACAGATACTAAAAACGGATTTAGTAATTTTATGCCCTGCAATGATTCCTTCTAGTGGCAACGACAAATTATCAAAAATTTTAGACGTTGAACTTGATGAATATGGTTTCTTTAAAGCAAAGGATGCAACAGATCCTGTAACTACTAATATTCCAGGTGTTTTTCTCGCTGGCGCATGTGAAGGTGTAAAGGATATACCTTTATCTGTAGCCCAAGCTAGTGCTGCAGCAGCGAAATCAGTTCTTAGGACTGAGGTAGAAATAGTAAAACCAGAGAAAGTAATAGAGGAAGACCTAACACTAGAGGAAGAACCCAGAATAGGTGCATTCATTTGTCATTGTGGTATCAATATCGGCGGCGTTGTTAACGTCCCTGAAGTAGTTGACTACGCAAAAACCCTGCCCAATGTCGTTTATGCTACTGACAATCTATATACGTGTTCTTCTGATACCCAGGAATTGATAAAGGAAAAAATAAAGGAACATCGATTGAATAGAGTTCTTGTAGCTTCTTGTACTCCCCGAACCCATGAACCCTTATTTCGAAGTACCATTGAAGAGGCTGGACTAAACCCATACCTATTTGAATTGGCAAATATTCGAGAACAGTGCAGTTGGATTCATATGCGCGAGCCTGAGGATGCTACCAAAAAAGCAAAAGATTTAGTGCGGATGGCGGTAGCTAGAACATCACTTTTAGAACCACAAGCAATCATTACGAAAGATGTAATTCCCGCTGCACTAGTAATTGGTGCAGGTGTCTCTGGTATGAGTAGTGCAAAAACAATAGCTGATAAGGGGTTCAAAGTATACTTAGTTGAAAGAGACAGTTCGGTTGGTGGCTTTATTAAACATCTTAAAAGCATTCGTACCTATGGAAATTATGAACGCGATACTAAAGAGGTTATTAGCGACCTAGAAAAAAGTATACGCTCCCATGAAAATATAGAACTGATGCTTGCAACGGAAATAAAAGAAGTTACTGGCTCAATTGGAGATTTTTCAATCATTTTACAGGGTGATACTGAAAAAACTGTAAATGTCGGAACAATAATTGTAGCAACTGGTGGTACCGAATTAAAACCGGTTGGCTATTATGGCTATGGTGAAATTGAAAATGTTTGTACACAGACAGAACTGGAAGAATTAATACATGACGACAAAATAGACGAAGGCGGCACATTTGTGATGATAAACTGTGTGGGTGCAAGAGAAAAAGAAGGTCGTACTTATTGTTCTGCTATCTGCTGTGGTGAGTCACTTAAAAACGCAAAAGTCCTTAAGGAAAGGTGTCCAAACAGTACTATATTTGTTCTTTATCGCGATTTGAGGGTATTTGGAGCAGGAGAAGAATATTATCATGATGTTAGAGATAGCGGAGTACGCTTTTTGAGATACGATCCCGACAATCCCCCAGAAGTATCTCAGCTTGCGGATGGTAAGGTACAGGTGAAGATTACTGATACACTTCTAGAAACTACATTTGCTCTTCCCGCAGACAAAGTGATTCTATCCGCACCGTTAATTGCTCATGATAATAAAGCCTTAGCAGAAATGCTAAAAGTACCGACAGATTCACACGGATTCTTTTTGGAGGCTCATGTGAAACTACGACCTGTTGAGTTCGCAACTGATGGGATTTATCTGGCTGGAACTGCGCAGGGGCCAAAAAATGTTGAAGAAAGCGTAGCCCATGCACAAGCTGCTGCCGCTAAAGCACTAATCCCGTTAGTACTTGGATATGTGGAATCTGAGCCAATAGTTGGAGTCGTCGATCCAGATGTTTGTGTTGGCTGTGAGTTCTGCATTGATGTTTGCCAGTTCGGCGCAATTGAAATGGAGGAAGTAGAAAACAAAGAATTGAAATTCTTGAAGGAATTAAAAGCCAAAATTAATCCTGGCTTATGTAATGGATGCGGAAGCTGTTCATCTGAATGTGATGTTGGTGCAATTCGTATGAGACATTTCACGGATG
>NZ_JAHPYX010000055.1:0-4472 GCF_019058535.1 Candidatus Borrarchaeum sp. | reverse complement strand
TTTTTTCTATTGCTTTTTCTGAAAAACTATAAGCCTTTACATTCATTATTCTAGTGATTTTGCCCCCACCCAGAATCTTGTTATATCCGAATAGTGTCACATCAATTTCTACCGATTGATCACTAAACTGAACACCTTCCGTATCTTCTGGAAGAGTCTCAATTAATTCTTCTAATTTACTAATATTGATGGATTTGTCAGGCTTTCTCAATTTAACCGGTCTCTTGAAACCAAAAGAACCTATTGTTGCTCTTTCAGCTTCAGTTAAACCTGACTTAAGATGTTTATTTTTACCTGCCCAGCCCTTGCCGCCGCGCATTCCTGCTTTTCTATGCTGACCAACCCTTCCAAATCCATGGACGCGTGATCCTCGGTATTTTCTTGTTTTTCGCCTTTTTCGAATCAATTTTAGTTCTTCCTATTAGAATTATATCATCTTCTGGATCAGCTCGATGATCGCCAACCCTCTATATCCAAGATCTCCTCCTTCTGTGAAGGACGCTTTAATGCCCTTAAGTCCTTTTCTCGGAGGGTGTAAACGAAACACTTTTTTTAATGAAGGTAAATCCGAAAATTCGGCTTTAAAACCACAAACAGACTGTGCAAATTCAGAAACAGATGAAAAAGACGTTTTTCTTTTAATAAGGTCATCTGTGATCTTCTTTTTGGTTTCAGCCATTTCGCCTCTCTTTGTTAACAGAAGTTCAACTGTGTCTGAATCTATTTCGCCCCATGTTACCCAGTCTTTAATTTTTTGCAACATACCTTGATATGAAGAGCGGTCATCGATGATAACGCAGTTAAACCTACGAAACAGTTTAAGCATTTGTAGTGTGTCCTCTGTGGTTTTTCTTACATTTACCCTGCCTCTCATCCGGATAACTGCTAATCGTTTTCTTTCTTCCACTTACATCAGCCTCAAGCCCAATCTTGTGGAGTCATAATCTTGTTGGTTTCTCGTAAAGCATCATAAACTGCATATGCATAATTGACTGTCGTGCGAGTATTACCTCGTGCTTTGCACCAAACATCTTCTATGCCTCCCAATCGCAACATAGTTTTTCCAACTTCACCAATTGCCAATCCTGTACCTTTGGGTGCTGGAAACAAATTAACTTGAACACTTCCAGCCTTTCCCATTACTTTAAAGGGAATAGTATGACCTAATCCACATGCACATTCCCAACTCCCACATGAACGCCTTATTGGGATGATATTAAGTTTTGCTACAAGGATAGCCTTTCGTATGGCAGGACCAATTTCTTTAGCTTTCGCAGTGCCTATTCCAACATATCCATCTTTATTGCCAACAACAACTGTTGCTTTGAATCGACTTTTTTCACCAGCATCTGTTTGTTTTTGAACGAGATTAATATCAAGAACTTCCTCTTGTAGATTAGGAAGTAGAGTATCGATTATTTGAGACTCTTTGATGGGTAAACTCAGTTTAAATAACTCATCAACTGATGTTATTCTTCCTTCCTGCACCCATCGCCCTACTCGTGTTCTAGGTATCCAGCCTTCGGTAGGATCTTTTTCCTGTCTTCTAGGTTTTCTACGTCTACGTCTGGACATATCTAATTAGCCTCCTTGTCAAAAGAATTTACTATTTTATTCTTAATTTCATCAAAATGTTCTGGAAGATTTTGGGGTTGTAATCCTCTTTTTGCTACTAATGTGAAAACCTGAGTCTGTTTTTTGTCTTCATCTTCCTCAGCCTCCGATAGTAGCTTTGCGTAGTTTGCTATGTCTTCTCCTCGTATACGCGATTCATCTGGTAAGACATCTTCACTATGTGGTATTGAAAGTCCAGCGTCTAATGCACCTTTCAGTGCTGCAAAGATTTTAGCACCTTTAATTGGGGCAACAATCCCAATATCTAAAACAGCATTTTCTAATCCCGCTTTTGTTGCGCGAAAACCTGCCAGTAATCCTGTAAGATATGTTGCAGGTATATTTCCACAATTACCTTTCCAGTCAAATTTTTCCTGCAATTCTTTAGAATGAGCGGAAACAATAACATGATCCCCATCCAGATGGGGCTTAAGAATTTGAACTGTAATATAACGATTAGACCTTCTAATTACGAAACGAAGCCGATTAGAAAGTAATAATTTTCTTCGAAGAAGATAATTTGTTTTTCCTTCTCTTCGTCTTCTGAAAACGACTCTGTATCTAGGGCCATGCCCTCTCATTTAATTCACCGCCGATATAAATCATGATCTTCTATCCATGTGTCCAGATGTGCTTTGCTGCGAAAACTGTTGCCTTTTGCTTTTCGATACAACAAGCGATACGTTGAAGATGTGATCATCCTCCGAGCACGCAGCTTTTTGAGATGTCGCCTGATTGGTCGAATCTTTTGGATCCATTTACGTTTTCTAGGCAATCTTGCAGTTTTTCTACCCGCACGACTTCCGTACCCACGTTTGCGACCGAGTTTCTTTTGTTTATGCTTCTTTTTAGCTCGACCATGACTTACACCTTGCTCTGGCTTCTTTTTAATAAAGCCATCGTGAATCAATCTTCTTATATCTTCACGACGGATTGCCATTGAAACTTCTTCAAGGCGTGTGGGGTTGATCCAGACTCTTGAAATACCTACTTTAAGTATGTCCGCTGCAAGTTCTTTTTGATTTTTCAGATCCATTTTCAGCACATCCGTGAACTAGGTTTTTCACGGTTCATAATTTGGAAATATTGTAAGTACTACAGATAACCTCTTCAATTCTGATCTTGAGGAATAGTGTTTCTAATTCTAGATTTCTTCCTCAAAATCTTCTAATTCGAAATCTTCTAATTCTATATCTTCGAATCTTTCCGTTTCTGAAAGTTCAGCAAGTTCTAAAGGTACTTGTGGGTTTATTATAGTTATACCTAGGGTTTCTGCGTTATCTATAATTTGTGATCTTTTTCTTGCACCAACTGTATGGGCTATTCTTACAATTTCCTCATCAGGATTAATCATACCTACTTCCTTTAGATTGTGAACAAGAACTTCCCTGTATCCTAAAGGATGAAGATTTCGAGTTTCTCTTGGTCCTTTGTAACCTACATTCACAGATTTTGGAAGTCCTTTCTTTTTTTGACGCATTCTTGAGTCAATTCCACTTGGTCTCCTCCAAGATTTCTTAACTCGTTTATAGCGCCAACTTTCCTGCCTTCGGAACTTAGGTTTTTTTAATTTCTTCTTTTTACGTTCCCGAAGGAGTTTTCCTTCAATCATTACTTCTCCTCCAATTAATTGGATGATTTGAATGTCTAACTTATCTAAACCTATTTTAAGCGTCATTTAGCTTAGTAATTGAAATTGTAAACGGGGCAGCATAGAGAAGGTTAGTATATTTTTTAAGTTTATCTCTATCGCAAGAAGACCCCTCAACTTATTGGGGGGATGAATTGCGGTTTCACTTTCACCGTAGTGTCCCCAATCTTTAAATAGGTTTTTGCGTCTACTACACCCCATAAAATGAATAGTAGGGGGATAACAGGGATAGGTGTGATGAAACGAACTTACCAATATCGTCTGTACCCGACCACACAACAGGCGACCACGTTAACGCAATGGCTGACTACCTGTCGTCTGTTGTACAACAACGGTCTTGCCGAGCGGAAAAAAGTATGGGCGACTCATAAAAAATCAGTTACCTATGGTGAGCAAGCTAACCAACTGAAAGACGCTAAAAAGACCAACCAGTTTTTGAAGGCGGTTCATTCTCAGGTACTTCAGGACGTGCTGAGACGACTGGATAAGACCTTTACCAACTTTTTTCGGCGCATCAAGAAGGGGGAAAACGCAGGCTATCCACGATTCAAAGGCAAATACCGGTATGACTCCTTTACCTACCCACAAAGTGGATTCGCCCTCGATTACCACCACAAGAAGAAGACACTCCGCCGCTCGAAAATTGGAGGTATCAACATTAAACTCCACCGTCCTATCCCGTCTGAAGGCGTGATCAAGACCCGTACCATCAAACGGGATGTAGACCACTGGTATGCCTGTTTTGTAGTAGCACTGCCTGACCCCGCTCTTGACTCTCAGCAGAGAGCCATAAAGAAGGCAATAGGGGTAGATGTGGGGCTGAAGAGTTTACTGACGTTAAATAACGGAGACACCATAGATAACCCCCGCTGGTTGAGATACTCGGAGAAGCAACTAGCCAAAACGCAGCGAAGGAAAGATAGGAAGGTTAAGGGCTCACATAACCGCCATAAGCAGAACAGGAAGGTGGCAAAGCTACACCGGAAGATCCGCAACCAGCGGAAGGACTTTCATCACAAGCTCAGTCGACAGCTGGTCGATATGTATGACCTGATTGTGTATGAGCAGCTTACCATCACCAACATGGTGAAGAACCATCGTCTCGCCAAGTCGATTAGTGACGCCGGATGGGGGCAACTCATGTGTTTTACCGAGTACAAAGCGGAGGAAGCTGGTACTGTAGTAGAATATGTGAGTGCCTATAATA
>NZ_JAHPYX010000054.1:0-4970 GCF_019058535.1 Candidatus Borrarchaeum sp. | reverse complement strand
GTTAAGGCTATTGGACGTGTTAAAGACCTCCCAAAGAGTGTACAGGAATCAATAACTAGAGCCGAAGAGGCTACTAAACATTATGATAAACATTATCTTAATGTCGCCATAGGTTATGGTGGTCGTGCCGAACTAGTTGATGCGTTTAGAAATATTGCTTCACTGATAGAGGAAGGGCAAATAGAGCCTGATGAGGTCACAGAAAAGACAGTTGAACAATTTTTATACACGTCTGGGATACCAGATCCAGATCTGATCATCAGAACCTCAGGAGAAGAACGCCTCAGTGGTTTCCTTCTTTGGCAAAGTGCTTATTCTGAATTGTACTTTGCAGATGTTTTTTGGCCCGAGTTTAGAGAAATTGATTTGTTACGAGCTATTAGAACCTACCAACATAGAAAAAGACGATTCGGTTCTTAATGGTTAATTCTTAAGCTTTTTATTGTTTAGAAAGGACTAATCTTTATCTTGATTCTCTAAAAGAGTGTATTGAAATTACCTTTGAGGCTAATTAAATGCCATTAACTTCTATTACAGGCAAACCCGTAGTTTCTGGCAAGGTTAGAGGAGATATATTATTTTCATCAGAAACTATCTCATTTCTTGGTGGCGTTAACCCAAAAACGGGAATTGTGATCGCTCGTAACCATAATTTAGAAGGAAAATCTATTAAGGACACAATCCTTGTTTTTCCACACGGGAAGGGCTCAACTGTTGGATCTTATGTCCTTTATTCACTTGCAAAGAATAATGTAGCTCCAAAAGCCATAATTAATCGAATAGGCGATCCAGTTGTCGTTGTAGGTGCAATTATTGGAGAGATACCCATGCTTATTGATGTAGACATTGATCTACTACATGATGGAATGACAGTTGAAGTTGACGCGGACCAAGGGATTATTAAAATTTTAGACTAAAAGGCAGGGTCAGATATGTTTTTGACTGCTAAAGAAGAACGAATTCTTGATGGAGAAGAGGGTTACGCTCGCCAGTTAGCAATGAAAATCGTTGTTAAGCTAGGAGACATCTTTTCTGCAGACAAACTTATTCCCATAACTGCTGCACATATCTCAGGTGCGTCCTACAAGACTATTGGTGATGCACCAATCGCGTTTTTAGAGGATTTAGTAAAAAATGGTGCACGAGCTACGGTCAAAGCGACTTTAAATCCCATTGGTTTCGATCTTCACGATTACAAGAATTGGTCTCTTTCGCAAACCGTCATTGAGAAGCAAAAGTATATTATCCATCTGTATGAAAAGTTGAGCATTGAGCCTATATTGAGTTGTACTCCCTACGTGTTGGAAAACTTTCATCTATCTCTTGGCGATCATATTGCATTTTCCGAATCCTCAGCGTGTGTTTATACAAATTCGGTTATTGGTGCAAGAACCAATCGTGAAGGCGGACCAAGCGCATTAGCAAGTGCAATTATTGGAAAGACAGCAAACTATGGATTACATATCACAGAAATGCGTCAACCTAAATTGCTAGTTGAGGTAGAAAACCCACCTAAAGAATATGCCGAATTTGGAATGCTCGGCACTTATGTAGGACGATTAGCTCGGGACAATATCCCAATCTTTCAAGGTATTCGAAACGCTACAAATAATCAATTAAAGTACTTAGGTGCTGGACTTGCTTCGACTGGAATGGTTGCTATGTTTCATATGCTTGGAATAACACCTGAAGCTAAAGAAATTGATGTAAAAGAATATAGCGAGAAAATAACTGTATCACAAGATGAATTGAATAATGAACTAAATAAACTCTCTACAACAGATAATGTTCCAGACTTAATTTTCATAGGATGCCCACATTGCTCTCTTCAAGAAATACAAGAAATTGCAGCCTATCTGCAAAACAAAAAAGTGAGAGATGATCTTAAATTATGGGTTTGTACCTCTCAGGAAATAAAGAAAAGTGCACAACAAGAGATAAAAACAATTGAAAACTCGGGCGCCAAAGTAATTTGTGATACGTGCATCGTTGTTGCATATCTTGAGCAGTTAGGCATCAAAACTATGATGACAAGTTCTGCGAAAGCTGCGAACTACACACCACATTTCTGTGATATTGACTCTGTGATGAATACCGTTCAAGGCTGTCTCGAAACTGCTACTACCAAACTCAAAGATATATAGGGGAATTATCTAAAAGGTTTCTCATAGGAGAGTGCGAAAAAAATGGATTTACGTACATTTTTAAGGGAGCAAGAAACGAATGGACGTCTTATCAAGGTCAATAAACCTGTTTCGCTCAAATATGAACTTTCTGCTTTATTAAAAAAGTTAGATGGTGGATCGACGATCATTTTTGAGAATATTGATGCAAATCAGATGAAGATAGTCGGAAATACTTGTGCATCGAGACAATCGCTTTGTATGGCGCTTCAAACAGATATGAAATCCCTTCATGATACTATAATAAATGCAACGAAATCTCCCCGTGTACCAAACAAAATTTCTTTCTCTTTGTTAGAAGATAGAGTGCAATATGCACCGGATCTCTCACGCTTGCCAATTCCTACATTTTATGAGAAAGATCGTGGACCATACCTAACTGCGTCTTTAGTCTTTGCAAAGAGTCCCACTTCTGGTGTTCAAAATGCTTCATTTCATCGAATGCTGGTGATCAATAAAAGACAACTTGCTATTCGATTAGTGCCACGCAATCTCTATAAATTTTACCAACTAGCAAAAGAGTCAAACCAATCATTACCAATTGCGATAGCTATCGGGCTACACCCAGCGGTGCATATTGGTGCATCAACACCGCTCCCCTCTGAATTTGATGAAATGAGTGTTGCTAACGCTTTAATGAATGATGCGCTAAAAACGGTTTCAACACCATCTCTTCAGATTGATGTACCAAGTCATGCAGAAATCATTCTGGAGGGCTATATTCATCAAGATGAAACTGTTGAGGGACCATTTACTGATATCACTGGTACTTACGATGAAACTCGATCGCAACCAATAGTAGAAATAACCAATATGATTTTTAGGAAAGATGCAATGTTTCAGACAATCTTACCGGGTGGTATGGAACATAAAATATTAATGGGCTTTCCAAAAGAGGCAAAAATTTATGAATACGCGAAAAATGTTGTTCCTGATGTCCATGCAGTCAATTTAAGTGCGGGTGGGTCTGGCTGGTTGCATGCTATCATATCCATAACTAAACAAAAACAAGGAGATGCAAAGAACGCTATATTTGCTGCATTTGCAGCGCATCCAAGTCTAAAAATCTGTACTGTAGTTGATGAAGATATTAACGTTTACGATATTAATGATGTAGAATGGGCTATCTGTACAAGAATGCAGGCCGATGAAGATGTTTTTATTCTCCCAAAATGCCGGGGTTCGAGTTTAGATCCGTCAGGAGATCAGGATGCCTTGCTAACAACAAAGGTAGGAATTGACGCCACAAGGGATTTAACGAAACCAAAAGAACACTTTGAAAAAGCTAAAATCCCTGGAGAAGATGAAATCAATCCCGCGCAATATTTTTGATTCATTAGAAGTCTTCTTTGAGATGGAATTTGGTTGTTTAACAGAGTGAAATTATATGAGAGGAGTTAACGGAAGAGGAGGGTACAGTCTGACAAACAAGAGCCAGTATCTCCCACTTCTTCAAATTATTGAAGGCAAAGAGGTTGTCAAAGTTGGTAGTATCCAGAAAATCAAGAACGTACTTATTTCTTCACAAAGAGGTGCCTATGATACTCCACGAAAAATGACCTCGACATTTATGAGCATGTTTAAGACTTGGAATAAACGAACTGAAACCGTAGACAAGAAATATTGCCGATTTTGTAATCTAGATCTTGCGGAAACTGAAAATTCCTTCCTAATTCAGGTAGCTGATCATCAAGAACGATCACCAGCTCCAATTGATACACAAAAAGACTTTATTGAAAGAGGATTTTTAGTTCTCATTAATCCTCAACCATGGCAAATGATCCAAGAAATCTTAGTACTAAAACGTCATGTAGAAACAATTTATGACTTTTCAATGACTGAGCATGAAAATCTCTTCTATTGTGCACTAAGTTGCTGGCAACGTTATTCCGCCCTAAAAACTGAGTTACAATTGCATGCAGAGATGTCGTTAAAAGAAAGTTGGCTAACCTTATTCACAAATGATAGAATGGGTGCGACAGTTTTGCATGCTCATAGCCAACCAGGCGTTAGCCTACTACCTCCAGGAAAGGAAACGAAACCTGAATTCCTTTCACAAGAGGCATGGAATTTTGCAGAAACAGATGCCTTTTCTGTATCAACTGTTCCAGGCAGAAACAATGAAATCGTTGTTTTTTCGAAAAGATCATATACTATTGATGAACTAAACATGATTACGATAAGCGAACAGTTAGGGCTAATACGTACCGCAATTCTGGATTTATATAATGATCTTTTTGGAGGAAAATTGCCTCTTAACGAAGGCATGTTTTTAAAATTCGACAGTCCTTCAATTTTGGTTTACGTTATTGTACCTTATTTTAATGAGGGAGCACCTCAAAGGTTATTGAATCTGCAATATTATTCTGGAACTCCAAGAGAAGTAGCACAAAATATAGCCATAAAGTTGCAACAACTTGATGAGTGGAAAATGTTTGAAAAACAGGGACTAAAACTTACCATCATGGTTTAAACTTCAGGTGTATCATGCTTGAGTGGCATTAAACAATTATTTCACGCAATACACTGATGTAATCAATAATAGACCCTATTCATTATGATTTTTCCTTTATCTGAAAATCTCACTCCTTCCATTTCCAGCAAGACCCGCTTCATTTTCACGCCACCTTGGTAACCCCCTAGACTACCGTCAGTTTTTACCGCTCGATGACATGGGATGATTATGGGAAAGGGGTTTCGAGCAAGAGCGTTACCTACTGCCCTCGCGCCATTCGGGATTCCTATATATTCTGCAATTCGTTTGTAGGTACTGATCCAGCCTCTAGG
>NZ_JAHPYX010000053.1:0-2865 GCF_019058535.1 Candidatus Borrarchaeum sp. | reverse complement strand
TTCTTGAAGGAATTAAAAGCCAAAATTAATCCTGCCTTATGTAAGGGATGCGGAACCTGTTCATCTGAATGTCAAGTTGGTGCAATTCGTATGAGACATTTCACGGATGATCAGATTTTGGCAATGGTTCATGCAGCTCTTGAAAAGCCACCTACCTCTCCAGAACCTTTTATCGTTGCCTTCCTATGTAATTGGTGCTCTTATGCAGGAGCTGATAATGCAGGAGTTTCCAGATTTCAACAGCCTACTAATGTAAGGAATGTGAGAGTCATGTGCACAGGAAGGATCGACATGATTCATATCCTTGAAGCGCTAGCTGGCGGCGCTGACGGTGTTCTAGTCATGGGTTGCCACCCAGGTGATTGCCACTATATTGCAGGCAATCTCCGCGCAGAAATCCGCATAAAATTCCTGATAAGTGTGTTAGACGCAATTGGTTTAGAACCTGAACGCCTAAGACTTGAATGGGTATCTGCATCTGAAGGCAAGAAGTTTGAAGAAGTTGTTAGGGAGTTTGTAGAAACTATTAGAACACTAGGACCAAGCCCTCACAGAAAGATCCCATTGGCAAAAACAATTAGCGAGTAAGGTGAGAAAAATGGACGATCCCAAACAGATTGTGGATTTTTCACAACTTGATTTAGAGTTTTCAAATTATGTCAAACACAATACTAGCGCAAATCCTTTCGTATGCTTTACATGTAGAACTTGTGCGTCATTATGTACTTCAGGAAAAGTTAATGTATTAAATATAGCTAAGATTATTAGGAAAGTCGCACTTGGACTTAAGGATAGCGTCCTAAATAGTAAAGAAATATGGACGTGTGCGACCTGCATGAAATGCCAAGAATTTTGCCCTCAGGGTGTGAACCCTTTAGATATGATCTATTTCCTACAAAACAAAGCTGTTGAGGCAGGAACGCCTACAATTCCAACGGCTTACGTTGAAATGGTTAAAAACATCATCAAGATCGGTTTAATTCAACCTCCTCAAGAGATAATCTCACTAGATTTCGATGAGTTCGATAGGGACGAGTTAGGACTCCCAGATTTATCTATGCCAGACACTGATAAATTAAAGCTGAACTTACTGAAAACTGGATTTCGTCATGTCATAAAATAGGTGGAATTTATGAACGTTGTTTTATACCTTGGTTGCACAATTCCTACACAAGAGTATGCTTACGAATTATCTGCAAGAGAGGTTTTACCTCGCTTTGACGTGAACCTAATTGACTTACAAAATGCGGCTTGTTGCGGGCAACCATTGAAAGGGATTGATAATTTAGGTTGGTTGTATTTAGCCTCTCGAATAATTGCTTTGGCTGAGCAACAGAATGCTGAAACCCTTCTAGTACTCTGTAACGGCTGTCATGTTTCAATCTGTGAAGCAAAACACATAATTGAATCAGATGAACATCTGCGAAAAAAAATTGCAGAAATGTTAGCTGAGGAAGACCTTGAAATAAAGGGTCACATTCGAATTAGACATCTTTTAGATTTCCTTCATGATGATATAGGGCCACAGAAAATCAAACAAGTATTAGAACATAGTCAAGACTTTAAACCTTTGGAAGACCTTAAACTAGCTGCGCACTATGGATGTCATATTATCAGACCCAGTTCTATAGAGCGACCAGATGAGCTAGATGACCCTAGTAAGTTAGAGGCTTTGATTGAGGTTACAGGTGCAAGTACGGCAAAATATCCTGAAAGATTAGAGTGCTGTGGGGCACCCATGCTAGCTACAGTTGATAAAGAATCTTTTCAAATCTCTGGAAACAAACTGATGGCTATTCAAAATCGAGGTTTCGATGGTGTCATTACTGTATGTCCTTTTTGCGAGAGAATGCTTGAACGTCAAGAGGCGATCTCAAGAGTTACTGGGCTAGATGTCACTGGTATATTCAGCATGTATTATACGCAGCTGCTTGGGTTGGCAATGGGAATTGAAAGTGAGCAATTGGGTCTTCAGCTTAACATGAGCTCTATTGAAAAAATGCTAAATAAGATCTCTTGAAACTCTGTAAAGTTCATGTTAAGTAATGATTTAACCTAAAAACTAGTGAATAATTTTGTCACAAATTTTAAATTTGATTTTTGATGGAATTCTATTGAGCACTAGATTACCAAAAAATGCTCTCAGTAAGTTATTCTGGTGATATTTATTGCAAGTTCACGATAGTAGGTTATCTGATCTCCTCTCAGAGGTAATCTCCGATTCGTCCGAAATTAATGTTAGCCTACTTTGTTCACATGAAGGATTTCCAATAGCATTTGCAATGAACTCAGACACAGAGGAAGACATCGTGCTTCTGAGCGCTATGACATCCTCTGTTCATTCCATTTCGAATCAGGCGGTTTCGCAATTAAATACAGGACCCCTTTTGACAACGACGATCGAAGCAGCCAAAGGAACTCTGCTATTGAGAGATTTAGGGGAATATGTCTTTGTTGCGCATGTTCCCAAAACAAAAAAAGATAGGGGTCAAGGCGCAAGGGTGAGGAGTTATCATATAGGTATTGCCCTAAATGCAATGGAAAAAAGTGCTGAAAAAATTATGCGCTATTTAGTTAACTTAGAAAAAGAGTCTTCTGAATGATCATTTCTAACTGTTACTAGAAATTCTTATTTTTCTGTGCATGTTTTTCTCAGAAAAAATAAAAGTTATGTTTGAGATTTTTTAATAGGCAGCATATGCAGCAACGGATAGAGGAATCATAAAACAACAATCTAGTGGTGATGCCTTTTTGCTTGTTCACTCTGAGAGCATCGAAAATCCCTATGTGGCTGCACGTCCTTTCCGTGTGAATGCCGGTGCCGTGCACGCGTATGTATGGACTGGTGTAGGGAAAACATCCTAC
>NZ_JAHPYX010000052.1:0-3800 GCF_019058535.1 Candidatus Borrarchaeum sp. | reverse complement strand
CTTCTTCCTCTTCTTCCTCTTCTTCCTCTTCTTCCTCTTCTTCCTCTTCTTCTATTTCCGTCTCATCGACGTCTTTAAAAGACATTATAAATCTCTCCTATTGAATTTGTTTAATTATAAACCGTTTTGATATTAATGATATCTAATGCATTGTTACAAAAATCTTGTTGTTTAACTTACAAAGTTTCAGTTAAGCATGACAAAAAGGTTCTATAATAATCATAAACGCATGCAATTTATTTCTGAAAATTTAATAGTTTATTCTAATTATAAAATTCTCTCCAAATTTGAAATCTAAACTTAAATCTTTAGAATATCAAGAAAACGAAGAAAATGATTTTTACCATCTTGGAAATGTAGCCGCATGTGTAACTCTTTATTAACTATTTCGAAATAATGTAGAGGATTGAGTATAATGGAAAGAAAATCATTGATCCTTGCAGTTGTTAGTTATATATCTGAGATTATAAAGGGGAAATATACAGCTTTATAATTACTTAAGTTAAAAAACCAAAAAAATCGGGTAGTGATTAAATGGACACTGAAGAGGTTTTGAAAGATTTTCCAACTACAAAGAGAGTCGATTATTTAAATGCGGCAAGTATTGGACTCGTTCCAAATCCTGTCATCGAAAGATCGACAGAAATTGAAACCGAGATAGCAAAAGGTGGGACTTTAGCTTTAGATGAGGAAAAGGAAACCTTAATTTATGATGGTCTTAGGGAAGAAGGGAGCAAACTTTTTAGCTGTGATTCAACGGATATTGCTATTTTTAATAGCACTACAGAAGCATTGAATTCTTTCGCATGGAGTTTAGACTTAAAGGACGACGGTAAGGTTATTTCAACTGGCGTAGAATTTCCAAGTGTTACCTATCCTTGGCTAAGAATTGCACGAAAGGAAAACATTAATGTGAAGCTTATCACTGCTGAAAACTGGCGTATTCCAATAAACGTAATATTGAATGAAATCGATGAAAACACAAAAGTTGTGGTTCTAAGCCACGTAGAATATCTTACTGGTCAGAAATTCGATGATGATGATATAAAGAAAATTGCAAAGCAGGTCCATGAAATCGGTGGCTTACTAATAGTTGATGGCATTCAAGCTGCTGGATATCTACCAATAAACGTCAAAGAACTAAACGTCGATATTTATATTGCTGGTAGCTACAAATGGCTGCTAGCTCCTTTTGGAACAGCAATAGCTTATGTTTCTAAGGATCTATGCGATGAATTGGACCCTGCACTCGTAGGTTGGCGATCTAGAGAAAACATGTGGGATTTTGACGCTCTCGATTTGAGCTATGCGTCTACAGCAAGGAAGTTTGAATACAGTTCTAGTGCTTATAGCGTAAAGTTAGGGCTCGCAGAATCAATTAAATATCTTAGAAACATCGGGATAAAAAATATCTATGATCATAATAAGAAATTAGTCGATATTTTGGCTGAGCAATTGAATTCAATCAAGAATATCGACATTATAACGCCACCTGAAGATAGATGTTCGATTTTAACATTCGAACCCACAGATAAGGACAGTTCGGCAATTGCCCAAGCATTACGTAAATTGGAGAAACCAGTAGAATTTAGTTTAAGATTAGGAATGATAAGGGTATCGCCCCATATCTACAATACTGAAAACGATATCCTTTACTTCGTAGGGCATCTAAGACAGTTTCTTAGATGAATTAAATGATCTTTCGTGACTGAAAAAAAGAACATCCACTATCTTTTCTTAGAAAAATTTAAAACTAATTCTAAGCTTTAAAAGCCGCTTGTTTAGAATTCATTGAAGAAAATTAAAGGGGAAGTGAGAGATTTGAGTTATTGGGAAAAATTGAACGAAATGGAAGCTAAAGAAATTGCCCCAGGAATTAAAAGAAAGTTATTCTATTGTGAGAATGATCCGAGAATGATGATTGTATGTTTGGAGATAGAATCTCCCCCAGCGTCATTCCCATTACATAAACATGAACATGAGCAGTTAGGGTTCGTCTTGCAAGGAAAAGCAAAATTTACTATAGGAAAGGAGACTAAAATTGTAGAGAAAAATACATTCTACAGAATTCCACCTAATGTTGAACATGGAGCAGAGATATTGGGACCAGAAAAAGGGATTTTCATTGACATCTTTTCACCAATACGTAAGGACTTTCTTGAAGGTGAAAAACCGTTTTACTTTGAGGAAAAAAATGATTAATACACTCACAAGCAGTTTGGGGGCATTAAATGAAAATTACGGATGTTAAAGTAATCAAGTTAGGTGTTCAACTTCCGAAGCCTCTAGGCGTTTCTAAAGACAGAGAATTCAACTCTAGAGGAGCAGCTTTGGTGATCATCGACACAGACGAAGGAATACAGGGTATTGGAGAAGGATATGGACCAGAATCATATATTGTCAAGACAATAGTTGATGACAAATTTAAACCATTATTGATTGGTCAAGATCCGCTAGACATAGAAAGATTATGGCGCACGATGCTGATGGACCCGGTTTTTGTTTACTGGGATCAAAAAGGTCAAGGGGTATCAGCAGCTAGTGGCGTTGACATGGCACTTTGGGATATCGCTGGAAAATTTTATAATGCGCCAATCTACAAGCTTCTTGGCGGTGATGCTAAAGGAAATGGAAAGGTGAAGGCTTATGCAAGTGATTTGTTCTGGGATACCCCTGAGATTATGGCTGAATCAGCTCGACAGTTTGCATTACAAGGGTATTCTGCGGTGAAGACCCATCTAGGACGTGGGCTAAAGGAAGATGAGGAAAGAGTCAAAGCGATAAAGGACGCAATAGGGGATGTTGACTTAATGATAGACATGAATTGTGGCTATGATCGAGTGGAAGCATTCAAGGTAGGGAAAATGCTTGAAAAATACGATATTTACTGGTATGAAGAGCCTTTATCGCCGTACGATATAGATGGATTAGCGTATTTAAAGAATAAACTTGACATTCCCATTGCGACAGGTGAGAACGAGTATACAAAATGGGGATTTAAGGAACTCTTTCTTAAAAATGCTGTGGACTTCGCTATGCCAGATATAATGAGGTGTGGAGGTATAACCGAGACTAAAAAGATATGCGCCTTAGCAGAAGCATTTGACGTGATATGCACTCCCCACAACTATACTACAGGCGTTGGACTAGCAGCAACACTACAAGTGATGGCATGCACACCCAATTGCGAATGGTTAGAGTTCGATGTAACCGATTATGCTTTATATAAATCTCTGCTAAAAAAACCTCTAGAATTCGATGGACAAGGTATGGTAACAATCCCCACAGATCCAGGATTAGGAGTAGAGTTAAAGGATAATGTTGTTGATAAATATTTAATTCCTTAGAAAGGTGAATAAAATGGGTACTCCTCCGTGGCGTATTAATGAAGTGCTAGAACGAGCAGTAAACGGTCCTATCTGTTTAGAAAAGGATTTTGATCTCAAACTACTTGTTCCTGAACTAAGAAGAGTAATAAAAGAATATGATATCTCTTTTGATCCAATGTCACCAGTTCCAAGTGATAATGATCTAGCTGATAATCTATGGAAGGCTGCCATGGATCTTTATCTTGAAATTGGGACGCTTTGCACTGATACCCATCGCAGAATTCTTTTTACAGAGGCTGAGATGAAAGAAGCATTGGGAAATTTCCCTGGAAAGTTTACACTGGGTTTTGGACGGGACTCTAAAGAAATTTCGAGTAGACAAATCGAGGATCCTCGAAAACCTTTCTGTCTTTTCTCGCCTGACATCACGTGTGATGAGGATCTTTTTGTTCCAATGTCTATGGCATACTT
>NZ_JAHPYX010000051.1:0-13256 GCF_019058535.1 Candidatus Borrarchaeum sp. | reverse complement strand
GTTTTGTACGGAACTCTTTATTTTCTCTTAGTACGTCCATGACCATAACAGATGCGTCTGAGGTACGTCCGATAGATCGTTCAACATCTTTGAAAGCGCAAGCTTTCGCACATCCATCAATGGAAATCACAAAATTGTTTTTAGTGAGATCTAGAGCTTCTTTATCCGCTATCTGAAGCAAAGGCAGACAAAAAGTTTTAGTTTTGTCAGTTCGTAGTTCATTAACAACGATATATGTTGCTTGCCTCGCTACCGTTCCGAAAGATTTTCCAATCCCGCTGCAGGGCAAAATAACCGCTTTTTTTAAAATCATTGTCTTTCAATCATCCTTTAAGCAGAGAGAATTAATTCCTTAAGTTCTTCACGTTTCGGCACACGCCCCATTGAAACAACTTCACCATTGAATACAACTACAGGAGTAAGAAAAATTTCCTGTTCCTTAGCTAATTCAACATAGGGTGCGAGTTTTTCGTCAATGGTTTTGATATCACGTTGTTCGAACAATTTACGGTAGTCGAGATCAATTCCCATTTTCTCGGCAAATACTTCTGCTTCAACTATTTTTCCGTATTTTTCTGCTTCTTCAGAGCCAGCGTAAATTCGCTCGATTTCGATGTTCATACCCCGTTCTCTTTTTAACTGTTTTAGCATCCTATGAACTCTGTGGCAACGAATGCAAGGCGGGTATGGTCCAATTACTTCTACTTTAAGCACCATGTTTATTCTTCTCCTAGTACCTCTAATATAGCTGCTTTGAATTCTTCTTTATGCGGCACTTCACCTTCGGCTATAATCATATCTCCAACTACAATTGTGGGCGCAAGTTGTACGTCCCATTCTTCAGCTTCGGGAGTCAGACAGCTGATCCTGCGTATATTTACCTTATCTCCAAAATATTCATCTTTTATCTTCTTTGCTACTTTTGCTGCCCGATGGCAAACTGTGCAAGGCGGTTCAGTTTCGAAAATAATCACATCAATTGGTCCAGACATTATTTTTCCTCCATCATCGATTAGTCCCATTCTAGTTCGATATCAATCATTTTCTTCATCGTTTCTCTGCTAGGTGTTAATCCTATAATAAAATATGTTTCATTGATAACGATTGCTGGCGTAAGTTCGATGTGGTATTCTTCAAATTTTTCCTTTGCTGATGGTCCGATGTACTTTTCTACTTCTACTTTATCTCCGTATTCTTTTACAATCTCATCCACGAAATTCAAACAAATCTCACATTCTCCACAAACTGGCTCTCCAGAAAAAAATTCTATGAGAACGGTCATAGTACGCTACCTCCGCTTTAAATTGTTGGAGAAATGGTCGCTTTTTCCTCCTCGATATCTTTCATGGATCGCTTGTGAGCAATGTAGGCACCTATAACGGCGACTGCCAGAAGTCCAAGAAGAATTATGTCATGATATTCACCGTAAAGATTGCCTCCGACTGCTGTACCGGCTGTAGTGAACTCAAGCAATATTGGGAAGAATAGAACTCCAAGTAATATTGAGAAACCATAGACTCCTAGGGCATAGACTAATGTTCGCTTCCATTTGAGGACACGTACGACTACCATAAGAGTAGCGATACTAATTGTTGGTGCTGCCAGCAGAAATACTAATGCTGCGCCTGGGCTCATCCCGAGTGCTAAAAATGTGGCCGCCAATGGAATTTCAACGGGAGGAATGACAAACAAGGGGATTCCTATAAATGCCGCGAGCAGATAAGCGGTCAAACCTGTTGAGCCCATAGTACTTTCAATCCAGACCGGTGGTAAAACTGTTCTTAATAATGCCGCTACGAACACACCTACCACAATGAGCCAGAGTATTTCTTTGATATAGTCCCAGGTGTACGTCATAGCCTTTTTCATTCTCGAGACAAAAGATACAACGACTTTTGGTTTCATGCGCCGTACTTTCCGTACTTTCTGTGCCTCTTCTTGCTCTTCCTTGCCAAAAACGAGGTCTACAACGATACCAACTGCTATTGCAATAAGAACTGCACCAATAATTCTTGCAATTCCTAAACCGACATTTAACAATCCCATGGTGAGTAGAACACCTACTGGATTTATAGATGGACCTGCGATAAGGAACGTAACAGCGGGACCGATACCTGCACCTCTTCGTCTTATACCTGCAAATAATGGAAGTATCGCACAAGAACATACGCCTAATAATGCACCAGCGGCGGTTGCTGTGACATAAGCATACCATCTTCCACTACCCAAGAGTCGTAAGAAGGTGTCCCTCGAAATAAATTCGCTAAAAATACCCGCCACAATGAACCCTACAGCTATACACCACCAGGCGTGGGAAAAATACTCGATTGCTATGATCCAAGTGCCAGTCAATATTTCTACAATAGTTACCATTATTTTAGATCCTCACATAAGTAATATATTATATCGTTATATGGCGATATAATCATATTTCAATTATAAGTCTTTTGGTGAAGGATGATCTCAAGAGCATTTCACAGTTGATAAAAAGCTGATGTGTAATTCATTCTCTCTCTAAATTTTTCCTTGCTCATTTAACAAGCAAAAAGGTAAGAGCAATCAAGAGCAATATGTTTCCGAGGCAAAAAATAGTCTCTAATTGTCCAGTTGGAGATTCACACCACCTGAATAGGCAACCAAAACCCAGAATTATAGCTGCAATAGCTATACTCACGATCTCCTTCTTTTAATTAAGTCTTATACTTTGAAGTTATAAGGTCATTTGTAATTATGAAATCTAGAACACATGTTCCAATAGACACACTTTATCTTGTGTAAAAAGGCTTTGGCTTTCATCCCCCCACCTGTAGGAAGAGGACTTCCAGACGATATAGTTAAATGGGAATTCCAAGCCAAGCAAAGACCCCAATCAATCGTAAGCCTACATAGATATATAGGATTGCAAGTAAAATTTTGAGTTGCTTTGGCTGTATCCTATGAGTCATTGAGGCACCTAATTGGGCAGTTATAACACTGGTAGATGCGAGGGTTAAAAATGCAATTAAGTTAAACCAGCCGAAGCTATACGGAGGATATGCTGCAGTCTGTTGTAGAGATCCTAAAATGCCAAAAGATACGGCACCCACAGAAGAGCCTATCACCATAGTACTTATCGAAATAAGGACTGCCGTATGTATGGGAATCTCAAGTAACGTATTTAGTACCGGCATATAAACAAGGCCACCTCCAATGCCCATGAAATGGGCGACACCTCCAGATCCGAGTCCCCCTGCAACATATTTTTCTTTGTTTAACTCTTTTAATTCCGCAACCTGTTTTGGTCTAGCCGTCATAAATCGATATGCCCCTATTATACATGCAATTCCGAAGAGTATTTTTAAAAGATAACCTGGGGCGAAGTATGCTCCAACACTTCCAATAACAGATCCAATCCCGACAGGGATTGCATAGTATAAGTAATGTTGTTTCGGAAATGAAATTTTTTTGCTATGTTTCCAAGCACCACTAAATGCTGTCGGCACTACTACTGCCATATTGGTTCCAAATGCGATTTTTACTGCAATATCAAGAGGCACGCCCATAAGTTCATTAAAACAAAAGATCATCACAGGCACCATAATAAAACAGCCACCAACTCCAAAAAAAGCGCTTACAAATCCAACTAAAGCGCCAGCGATAAGTAAAAACGCAATAATTTCCGGTGTAAAAATTGCTACCATATTTCTCACCAAATTCAACTTTTAATCCGATGGGAAGATTTTCAAATAGATTAGTATATCGAAATATATGCATTTAACAGTTACAATACTAATATAATTATATGTTTTCGGTTACAGATTGTAATATGTCTAACAATGGCAAATCACTTTCGATGTTGTAACCTTTTTATCA
Organism: Candidatus Borrarchaeum sp.; assembly: GCF_019058535.1. Taxonomy (NCBI): domain Archaea; kingdom Promethearchaeati; phylum Candidatus Borrarchaeota; class Candidatus Borrarchaeia; order Candidatus Borrarchaeales; family Candidatus Borrarchaeaceae; genus Candidatus Borrarchaeum; species Candidatus Borrarchaeum sp. The sequence goes on along the minus strand of NZ_JAHPYX010000051.1, from coordinate 9,404 downwards.
TCATTATCATGGATTTTGCTAGATATCTTGCACTTTTGATAGCGTGAATATCACTCGTGATCTCTCCTTTGCTAAATGCGAACCCTACGACACCTCTGTAGCTTACAGTGATTTCATGTTTTAGAAAAAAAGAGTGGATAGCTTGAATTGCAGTTTCGTGTCCAAATCGTCTTCCTACAACAACACACCCGCCTACTTTTCCCTTTAGTTTTCTTCGCATGCACCACGTTCTATCTATAAATATTTTAGTCTGTGCTGTTACGTTGTTAAAATAGACGGGGGAAGCTATCAGAATCCCATCAGACGCAAGCAGTTTTGGATAGATTTCTTCCATTTCATCCTTAATAGCACATTTTCCATTTTCTACACATATCCAACAACTATCACACGGATGGATTTTAAATTCTGACAATCTAATAAGATCAACATTGGCTCCAAGTTTTTCTGCAGTTTTTAAAAATACATCAACTAAGTATTCTGTATTTCCTTCCTTTCTTGGGCTTCCAGAAATTGCTAGAATTTGCAAATATGTCACCTAAAGCTTTCTAACATGTTAAGTAGTTGTAAGGCACAATATTGTTATTCCCTTTCTAAAGTTCTTTTTTGTGCTGCTAATGCTGCTACAAAAAGAAAGATAGTAAAACATAGAAGAATCACTACATTTATAGTCCAGTTATGTCCTACGTACCCCTCAAATGCACATCTATTTAAGTTGTGCGTATAGGTAAGTGGTGAAAGTGCTGCAATTATTTGTCCCCAGACCGGTAACTGTTCAAGAGGGATAAAAACCCCACTGATGAAGATGAGGGGCAAGCGTACTAAATTTGCTAAAGTCATAATTTCAGATGGCGTATCTGTAGGAAGGGCTGAGAATAGAGTACCAAGTGAAGCAAAACAAAATGCAGACAAAGGTATGCTGATTATCAAAGCATTTACGCTGATTATACTCGCTCCAAATAAAAGAACTCCGAGAATTATGGGAATTATTACTAAAAATGTGCCAAATAATAAGCCCGATAAAATATCGCCGATGAGGACCGAATGCAACGAAATCGGCGTAGAAATCAATCGTTCAAAGGTTTTCGTTCGTCGTTCCCATGGCGCTATGACCGGTGTCACAGAAGAGGATGTAAAGAATATCGTAAGAGAGATCATACCAGGAACAAGAGCTTGTGGCGGGAGGTTTCTTCCTACGGAAAATGCAAGAAATAGGAAAAATGGGAAAAGAATTCCAAAAATAAGAACCGGGCCTTTTAAATAATATATGCGTACATCCTTTTTAGCTATGGCGTATATCCCTTGCAATTCTCTTCTAAGATCAACTTTCATAAACTTTGCCTTCATTTACGATTTGTTTTAGAGGTAAACCTAACAAAAACATCTTCCAATGAAGGTGCGAGCGTGTTTATCGTAATAAATTGGAGATTATTGCTAGTTGCATATGAATGGAGTTCACGAAGCACTGGGTCTATCTTGGAGGTATATAACCTGAATTTATCGCCAAGCTTTCTTACTTCGATAACACCCTTAATTGTTTCTAGATCTACTTTCATGTGATTAGAAGACTTGTTAAACGCTACTTCGATAGACTGGGCACTTTGGATTGCTTTCTTTAAGTGCTCTGGCTTATCTATAGCAATTATTTTTCCATGGTTTATTATAGCTACTCTGTCACACAATTGATTCGCTTCTTCGATGTTATGAGTCGTTAAAAAAACTGTTGTTCCCTTTTTATTAAACTCTCGAATCAAGTCTCTTATAATACGTGTACTATGAACATCTAGTCCAGATGTTGGCTCGTCAAGAAAAAGAATTTTAGGGTCGTTTAGCAGCGCCATAGCTAGTATTACACGGCGTTTTAGACCTTTAGACAATGCCTTAAATTTTGTGTGGATCTTCTCGGATAGCTCTAGTAATTCTAAGAAATTTTGCGCCTTCGATTCTCTTACAGCCTTAGGAACACCGTAGAGTTCTCCCATTAACATCAAATTGTCCCATGTCGAGAGTTCTACATATCCATTTGAAATCTCTGGCACGATACCCATAAGTTCCTTAGCAGAAGCTGTTTCTTTTTGAATGTCATATCCGTAGATCCGCGCGGAGCCTTCACTGGGCTTTGAAATTCCGATCAGCATTTTCACAGTTGTCGTTTTTCCTGCGCCATTTGGTCCAAGAAATCCAAATATTTCTCCTTGTTCAACTTCAAAATTGATATGATCCACCGCTAGGAGCTCGCCATAATATTTTGTAAATTGTTCTACTTCAATAGCTATACTCAAAGAAAGATACCCCCAAAAATCTGATTGTTACTCTGCGATATATAAATCTCATAGAAAGAGGTACGGAATGAACTTTCCAAAGATAAAGTAACATAAAAAAAGAAAGTAACGCTTAGAGTGCTTTAACTTTATCGGCGGGAAGTCTCCTTCCGTCAAGGTGGGGTAGTTCACTGAATAATTAATACCTTAAAATTAAGTTGATTTTTAGCCACTTAAGAGTATAGATGAACTTGATGGATGACAAGGAAGTTAAAGGATAAAATTAAAAAACAAAAGAAATCTTTCTAAGGTGAATCGTTCCTAGGTTCTTTTTCTTCTTCTTTTTCTTCTTCTAAACAGAAATCAAGGCTTCCCTTATAAGCTGATGTAGCAGGGCATCCTAAACAATGCTCCAATTCATATTCTTCACATTCATAGCAGTTAAGATCACAGGGTGTCACACCATTGTGTTTCAATTTAAAGTTTACAGGGAAATATGGGGGGCTGACTAACCGACCAACACTGAGAACACTAACATTTCGAATACCATGAGGCGAACGAAGAATGCATGTACGGAGTATAGTTTCAAGTTGATGTTTATCCTCTGCAAATACCGTCGCAATGAGATCAAATTGCCCTAAGACTGTACTCATTTGAATTATCCGCGGACATTCCTTGAACCGATTTATTAGTTCCCGGGTGCTTGCAGCACCATCTGTTTGAATCAGAAGATATACAACTTCTATATTAAGTTCCAAAATGTTGATTAGCACGCCCATTTTTATTATATTATTTTCACAAAGATTGACAAGCCTATTTCTGATTGCTACATGAGATAAATCAAGCTTCCTACCTATCTCTGATAAAGTTGTGCGTGCATCCTTTCCAAGCCAGCCTATAATCTGTTGATCTATCCCGTCTATTTTTTGATCCATGAGCCAGAAGCCCCCGTGTGTTTATTTCAAATTGAAAGTTTCAAAATGGAATGAATGAAGTTGTTGTTATTACACAATGAATCGTTTGCCCTAAAAAAGTTATCTTTTTGAAACTTTATATTTTTGTAACAAAAAAAGTTGATTGTCGTAACAAAAGAAGTTGATTTAAATCTAAATTAATTTTTTAATTTTTTTGAATGTCATTGTACTGACCTCTGTGTATTTATCTGCTTTTTAGGATTTAAATTCAACTTTTGTGTGAATGACTATTGCATAGAGAGAAGGATTGGTTGAAAGTAATGTTGAAAAAGACTCTCTGGCAATGGTCTCGAAGGATCGCCATTCTTTTAATGATGTTGTTTTCTTCCTGTGAATTTCTACTGTGAAATATTTAGTAATTCCTAAATTCAATTTGTAACCAAAATCTTAAATATAAGATATTTTTTTTAAGTATAATCGCTTAATTAGTTACAATTTTATAATAGTAACTTCTTCACTTTGTAAGTCACATAATAAAATGGACGCTATACGCACCCGGATCCTTCAGATACCGTCTATTTTCACATCTATCACAATATTGGCATAGAGGGACGAAAAACGCATACGATCGCTTACGTAGATATAGAACGCTGTATTGGTTGTAAACAATGTGAGAAATATTGCCCTGTTGGCGCTATAAGGGTAGTTGGAAAGAAGGCGTATGTTAATTGGATGCAATGTATTGGCTGCGGACTTTGTGCTAATAACTGTCCCCAGAAGGCAATAATTCCGATGTTACGTTATATTCCTGCCTATACGCGGTGATAGGATAAAGGGATGATTCTACAAAGTCTAATCCTATTACATTAACGGAGTTGATAACTTGATTAAAGACCTAGAAGAGATATTCAGAGTCCTTGAAACACAGAAAAAATCAAAAATTGTGTGGACACTTTTCGAAAAAGGAGAACAGGATCTCTGCGCATTAATGGAATTGATTGATTATCCCTCCAGATACAAATCGAAATTTGTATCCCGATATATCTTAAAACTTCAAGATTTGGGTTATATTGACCGCAATAACGAACATTATGCTCTCACTCCTCACGGAACCTTATTTCTTGATACTTTAGGTGATCTTGCCAACTCCAACTTAAAAATGTCTAACAAAGTTCGACTCCTCAAATTGCTAAGAAGACCAAAAACAATGGAACAGTTGTATGACACCTTATCAATTTCACGAATGCAATGTCATCAACTTATGAAATGCCTTATGAAAAGGGGTTTTGTTAAAACAGAAGCACAAAGATACAGAATATGCCCCCCAATCCGGCTAAAGGAGCTGAAAAATATCCCCTTTTACTACTGGAAACTTCTTAAAATCCTTCTGACTAAAGAAAGTTGTAGTGCTCAAGAACTCGCAACTGCTACTGGATTAGCATTAAAAGGCGTTCAAACACGCTTATCAGAATTAAAACGAATGGGTATTGTAGAGTCCACAGGTCCAGATCCTCTTCCGCAAGGAAATTTCTTCAAGTTTTACCGACTTACGGCTAAGGGTAACGAGATTTTGAAGAAAATAGATGAATTTGAAAGGCAGTTTAGTTTGGTTGACTTGATTTTTCAACTTCTCTCTAAGGAACAACGACTAACGGAAAGGGAACTGTGGAGAACTATTTCGAGAAAAATGAACCACCCAGCGAACACTTTTGATGTTAGACATGCGATTAACTTTCTAAAGAAGATTGGCGTTTTAGATGGCGACATCGTGAATGGCTACGTCTGGCATGAGTTGTCTTAGGAAATAACGCAGTTATTTGTTTATCTCATGTTATCTTTTTTTGGATCTCTGACTCAGATAAACTGCATTTTCCGTAATGTTTATAAACGATATCTATATATCGCTATGAAACGATAAACAGGTGTCATAAAATGGCAGGAAATGAACAGAAGGTAGGAATCATTTCGTGCACTGGCGTTTCGAGTGATAGTCAATGTTCAAAGGAAGGTTTGATTGCACGACAGGCAATGTACAAAGTACTCGAAGATCTCAGACCTGACAAAACTTTACTTGTCTGTTTACCAGCTCTTGCAGCAGAAGTTGAAGAAGATGTGATTTTTGTGAGAGATTCTCCGACCATAGTTATTGAGGGTTGCCCAGACGATTGCTCAACGAAAGTACTCGGACAATTTGAAACAAAGCAAATATACTCAACGTATTATGTCAAAGATTTCATACAAGATATTGAATTCTCAGACTCACTAATCGACTTATCTCCCGAGGAAGACTCCGTTTCAGAACGTATAGCAGAAAAAATTGCGCAAGATGTTGATAAAATCTTGCAAGGATGAAGGTGACTTAACATGGGACACAAAATTATGGTAGCACCCTGCACAGGCATGGGAAAGGTATTGGCGACGGTAGCACGTGTTGGCGCGTTGTTGGCAACAGATGAGGGTAAAAGTGATGATCTTGAACTGATCTGTACACCATGCGTTGCAGCTGGACTTCAAAAAGAGATTGAGCGAATAAAGGGGGCAGATATGATTATAATCGACGGTTGCATAGACGAATGTTGTCGCAAAATCTTCGAAGAAAATGGTGCAAAAATCGTGGCAGACATAAAAGTATGGGAAGTTCTTCGCGAGAATAAGGACTTAAAACCAGAGTCAAGGGTAAAATTAGGTCCAAAGGGCATGGCGCTTGCAAAGAAAGTTGCAGAGAAAGTCAAAGAAGAAATAATTAAGTTAAAAAGTTAAATTGCTCCTTTATTTTCCCTTAGAATAACTAACAGGTCTCTATTTTTTTCACTAAATAATATTTCTCGATTTTTTTTGGATTTTAATTTGATTTCCAGTTATAATTGTCTATAGTCTTTCATAAGATGTTTAACTCAAGATTTCAAGTTATGCTAAGACGCAGGCAATCTCAAAAAGATATTACGGAAAGGGTTTAATTTATAAGAAGAAGATAGCTTAAGCACTACAAAATAAGCACATTTCGATTCGAGATGGAAAACAAATTCAACCGAGTGAACAATAATGATAAATCCGTTTTGTACTTATGTGCTTAACAATACAAATAAATAGCCAGAGGCTATGCCATTAAATACGAAACGGTAATTCTCATATATTTAGTTCTTGTTGAAAGGAGAAGATAGAAAAGGAGGAAAATGAATGACTGAGAAACCTGCCAGTTTGAAATTCAAGAAATTGAAGACCCCAACGTTAGAGATCGATGGACTTGAATTTGCTATCGGTAAACTCCTCGAAGAAGAAGAATGGGCAGAACCAATGGGTCCTACGCCAAAGCCAGAGATAACTGATCTTCGCTCATGGGATCGAAGAATGTTAGAACGGTATAAGCCTTACTACATGCCTTTCTTAGACATTTGTCCTGCACTATGCACTTATGGCCCCTGTGACTTATCCGCAGGGAAGAAGGGTGCATGTGGGTTGGACATAAATGCTCAAGCAAGTCGAATAGTTCTTCTTGCGTGTTGTATGGGTGCATCTGCTCATGGAGCACATGGACGACATTTACTAGATCACTTAATCGAAGAACACGGGAGTGATTATCCTATAGATCTAGGGGACAAAGTAGAGGTCGAAGCTCCACTGACTAGATTGATTGTAGGTATAAAACCAAAAACACTTGGAGACTTAGTCGAAGCACAGAATTATGTTGAAGAACAAATAACGCATTGCGTAAGTTCTGCACACACTGGACAAGAAGGCGATAATATCGATTACGAATCAAAGGCATTGCACGTTTCAATGTGTGATAGTTTAGCTATGGAAATTGCAGATTTAGCACAAATTGTTGGCTATGATTTACCAAAAGGCGAACCGGATGTCCCGCTCATCGAATTGGGTGCTGGGACAATTGATAGAACAAAGCCCGTAATCTTAGTAATCGGACACAATGTTGCTGCTGGAGCAGAAATCGTTGACTACCTACAAGCAAACGAAAATTACGATTTCGACGATATCGAACTCTGTGGAATCTGTTGTACAGCGCTTGATATTAGTCGTTATTCTGACAGGGCAAAAGTTGTAGGAGCAATGTATGAACAAATAAAGTTTATACGTTCTGGACTAGCTGATGTGATCATGGTCGATGAACAATGCGTACGGACAGATATACTTGATGTAGCAAAAGAGGTAAAGACTCCTGTTTTAGCGACATTGAATAAAATGGCGTTAGGATTGAAAGATCGTACGCATGATTCCGTTGATCAGATAGTAAGTGATCTTGTATCCTATAAGGAGCCAGGTGCGCTAATATTAGAACCAGAGGTTTCTGCTGAAGTAGCAGTGAAGTTAGCTATGGCCATCGCACCAGAGAGGAAGAAGTTCAAGGTGATTCCCGACATGGAAGAATTCAATTCAATGATCAACAAGTGTATAAACTGTGAGCTTTGTAAGCGGGCGTGTCCTTTGGATCTCGAAATTCCTGCGGCAATGACAGCAGCAAAGCAAGGCGACTTACAACCACTTGCTGAACTTCACAATGTTTGTATCGGGTGCGTAAGATGTGAGGGAATTTGTAGAGAAGGTATTGATATTTTAAGCGTAATTGAAAAAGCAGCTGAGAAATACGTTAAAGAAGAGAAGTACAAAGTACGTGCTGGACGAGGTCCAATAACTGACGTAGAAATCCGTGATGTCGGTGCTCCTATTGTATTAGGTGAAATCCCAGGCGTTGTAGCAATCGTTGGCTGCCCAAATTATCCTAATGGTGCTAGCGAAATAGGGCTACTAGCTGAAGAATTCCTCAAAAGACGATATATTGTAGTTGCGAGCGGTTGTGGCGCTATGGACATCGGAAAATATAGAGATGAAGAAGGCCAAACGCTTTATGAAAAATATCCAGGATATTTTGATGCTGGTGGCCTTGTCAATGTTGGTTCATGTGTTAGCAACGCACATATTGATGGAGCAGTAATAAAAATTGCTAACATTTTCGCAAGGAGGCCTCTACGTGGAAACTATGAAGAAATTGCGGACTATTCCCTGAATCGTGTAGGAGCCGTAGGTGTTGCATGGGGAGCAATGAGCCAAAAAGCAGCCTCTATTGGAACGGGAGCGAACAGACTCGGCATTCCTGTGATTGTAGGGCCGCATGGTGGTAAATACAGACGATTCTATATGGGTCGTTCAGAGAAAGATGAAGACTGGAATGTCTACAATGCCCGTACTGGTGAAGAAATGTATGTTGGACCTGCACCGGAACATCTTATTTTTGGTGCAGAATCTATAGAAGAATGCATTGTTGCGACAGCAAAATTATGTTTGCGACCAAACGATACTACTAAGGGACGGGCAATAAAACTAACGCATTACATCGACCTTCATCAGAAGTATATCGGAACATTCCCAGATGATGTCCACAAATTCGTAAGAACTGAAGCCGATATTCCAATTACAATGAAAGATAAGGTAATAGAGCATCTGAAGGAAAAGGGCTGGGAACCGAGTGAAGTCCCTGATCCAACTTTGTTACCACGACTAATTAGAAAACCAAAGTCATGAGGGTAAAAAATGAGTATGCCATATAATATAGCTAATGTAAGAGGTCCACTTGAAGCAACAGTTATGAAATCACCAAAAACTGTTGTTAATATACTCAAACATGCAAAACGTCCTATACTGATCGTTGAAAGCAATGCGTTGAAGACAGTAGATGACAAATCGCCAATAGATTTTGCAATCGAGTTTGCTAAGAAGACAGAAATGCCAGTTGTAGCTACCGCACATACTATGAAAGCCTTTCTTGAAAGAGAATTCGAAGCAGCCACTGTTATGGGCGTAGCAGATATCACTAATCGGATTATTGACCCTGAATGGAAAGGTCTAGACGGAAAGGGCGGTTATGACGTCATTTTTTATCTAGGCGGTCTCTATTACTTCCAAACACAAATTCTCTCTTCTATAAAACACGGTGCTACGAGTTTAAAGTCGGTCAGCTTAGACCGATCATACGATCCTAATGCTACCTTTAGTTTTGGAAATTTAACAGTGGATGAATGGAGTGCAGCACTCGAAGAAATACTTACTCTATTGAAATAGTGAGTTCACTAAATTTACCTCTCTTTTTTTATTTTTACGCCTTTAACTGAATTTTTTCCAAATCTTAAGTGAAAAAGCTTTAGAGGATCTGTGAAAATAGGCGAACAAAGAAAATTCTCTTTAGCAAGTTTTGTCGGAAATCACAAGTGCATTCTAACAC
>NZ_JAHPYX010000050.1:0-3216 GCF_019058535.1 Candidatus Borrarchaeum sp. | reverse complement strand
GTGTATGGTGCAGGCAGGGTACTTATGAATCGAAGATTAACTTTAATTACGAACTTTTTGTTATCATCAATTATGATGATGACACGACCGCGAACCACACTATTTCTAATCAGGCACCGTTGACATTAGAGGTTTTTGGAGGAGGTGGAGGTTTTGCAGGGGTTGCTGATGAAGTGTGGACGTCTCTTCTCATTACGTTTGCTTTAACTATTGGACTTTCCATTGCTATCGTTATTATTAATAAGAAACGATCGAAACGTAAACGGGGACTAAAAAGGAAAGGAGAAATGGAATAAAGTGCAGAAGTTAAGAGGTATGATACTATCATTTTTATTGATTTTATTTATTTTCTCGATCGTGATTTCACCCTCCATTCAATCAAATGGTCAAGACACATTCCCTCAAAATGAATTTGTGCTTGGATTCAGGCAATCTGCATTCACTGAAGTCTTTGGAAATGGGACTTTTTATGATACTGAAATAAACCCAGTTGAGTTTTATGTCTGGTTTGAAAGTAAAGATGTAGATGGCAACAAAATAACGGTTGCAGATACTTACAAACCTGAAGAATGGCAGAGAATCAGAACATATGAAGTCGATTTATACTCGCGCCGAGGAGATGTGCAAGATCAGCAGGGTATTATGTGGTGGATAAATGTGGCTGATTTTTCCAGTGGATCGCGAATTAAAATTGGCAGAGAGACTCTTCAAGCAATTGGTGAAGACACATACTTTGCATTAGGAGCTGTGCGTGAATGCTATATTTTTCAACGAAAAATACAGTCGATTGATGGAGAAAATAAAACTATTGAAACAAGATATGATCTGGAAAGTGGTGTACTTTTCGAATATCGATGGCGAAATGATACTTACGCCACCATAATATCGCTTACATTAGCTAAAAACGTAGATATGAGTATTCACATGTCTTACTACTTTCCTATCTTCATTCCTCTCGCAATAATCCCTCCTCTACTAGCTTATTTCGTATCGAGACCTAAAATAACGAAGAAGAAAAAGATGATCAAAGAAGGACGGTAGCTAATGGAATTTGCAATTAAGGTAAGAAATCTAGAAAAGTTCTATGGAAACTTTCAGGCTGTAAAAGGAATAGATTTTGACGTTCCATGTGGATCATGTTTTGGATTTCTTGGTCCTAATGGGGCTGGAAAAACAACTACGCTTATGATTCTCGTAAACCTCCTGAAAGCATCAAAGGGCACTGCAGAACTTCTCGGTTTTGATAGCAGAAGTATTGAAGCACGCGAAAAAATCGGCTATCTTCCTGAACGACTCGGTCTTAATGATACTTGGACTTTATTTGATTTTTTGATATTCATTGGCGCACTATACGGACTCTCAAGAAAAACTTCCAAAGACAACGCCTTAGAGTTACTTGATTGGGTCGGTTTAGCAGGTTGGGAATATAACAAGATTGGTAGTCTATCTGGGGGAATGAGACAACGCCTAGGTTTAGCGCAAGCCCTTCTTAATGACCCTGAATTGCTTATTCTCGACGAACCTACTGCTAACCTTGACGCAATTGGCCGTGCAGAGATTTTAGATAAAATAAAACTTATGGTTGAACGTGAAAAGAAAACCGTCTTGATATCGTCCCACATTCTTTCTGAAGTCGAAAAAGTTGCAGACAATATTGCCATTATTAACAAAGGTAAAATCGTGACTCAAGGTCAATTAAGTGCACTTCAAAATGAGAAAATGGCAACGTTTGAAGTAAAGGTAAGTGATCCTTATGCGTTAAAAGAGGAAATGGAAAAACTCGATTTTATTTTATCTGCAGATATCAACGAGAGAAATCAATTGATTGTTGAATGCAACGACAAAGAAAGACTAAGTAAGGCACTTGTTAGAGTCATTGTCGAACGCGATTTGGCCCTATATCAATTTAGTCCTATTAGGGAATCACTTGAGTCTCTTTTCATGAGACTTGTCCGGGAAATCGAAGTATCGCCAAGCCAAATTCAAGAAATAAATCCTTCATCGATCAAATACAAAGGGTGATTTTTGCAATGAAAAGGATAAGGATTAAAACCATTTTGCGATTAGCCTTTGAGGAGATTTTATTAGCGTTCCGAAGTAAAAAATTCTTAATCTTTGTCGCTGTAATGATTGCCCCTGTAATTGTAATTGCTTTAGTATTTGGAATTGCACTTGTTCCTGAACAGATTAGGAATGGCGAGATAATTCTTTTCATACAAGGTGAAGAACTCGGAAGAGAACAAATACTAGAAAGCATGATTGATTCCTTGAAAGAGTTTGGAAATTTCGCACGATTTTTCTGGGTAGGATTGCCAATTATCGCGATCACTTCAATTTTAACTAGTGAGTATATCGCTGGAGAATATTCACAAAGGACTCTACACACCTTCGTTTCTAAGCCTATATATCGATCCGAATTCGTTCTAATGAAGTTCTTATCCTTTGTAGTAGTTTCCTTTGTGTTGTTTTCTTTTGTATACTGCAGTATCCTTTTGTGCACTAGTATTGTTCCCGCACACTTCGGATTGCTTTCCGATTGGGTAGCGAGCGAGGAAATATGGAATACTTCTTTTGCGTGGATTTGGATCTCTGAGTTGTTTATATTAGCAATCGCTTCAATGTCCTTGCTTTTTTCCTCAATAACTAAAAGAGCAATTTTAGCAGGCATCTTGCCGATCTTTTTCTTTTTTGGAATGAATCTGGTTACCTCCATTTTTGGATTCTATGAGTATGCCTACTATGATGTCTTGTACAGCACGGGTATCATTTGGACAGTTGAAGTTTTTGGCGAAAACGCTCTTGAGGGAACTGTGCACATAGATCCAACAATAGGCGTTGTGACTCTAGTTTTATTCATAATACTACCCTTACTGTTCAGTATAATTATTCTTGAGAGAAAGGATTTGGAATGACTGATTTTCATAATTTGTCCAAAGAAAAAGGTCAGCAAAATATATATGTAAAAAAAGTGTATACGTAGATTTATAACCAATTCGCAAGAAGACCCCCCAACGTGTTAGGGGGATGAATTGCGTTTTTTACTTGTTTCACTTTCACACAGCTCTGCCTAACACTTAAATAGCAGTTAACTACTATCTCAGTGTGCAGTATGCCGAGGTGTCTGGCTTGGCGTTGGGAGCGTACACAAGACACAGTACCGATGAGGGTACTGTCGGACCTCAAGTGTCCCTTGAGGGACGGGGGCTGCCGTGGACC
>NZ_JAHPYX010000049.1:0-21258 GCF_019058535.1 Candidatus Borrarchaeum sp. | reverse complement strand
GTGCTGAGTTTGCAATATTACGTGTACTTTTCAACGAACCAAGTTCAGCACTTACCGTAGTACCTCGAATCATTGAAAACTGTAATGGCGCATTAAAATAATAGACAACTAAACCAAGAATAAATAAAATACCGATATGCTTTACTTTGATCTTAGAACTTCCGAATTTGAAGACTACTTTATTCCAAAAACTACCCATTAAGATCCCCTCTTGTATGTATCCCTAGTTTCGTTAATGTGAAATTACCCAACATAAACGACGAAAAAGCAATAAGAACGGCAACTAGAAGCGCTATGATAATTTGACCAAAATAATACGTCCAAATGGGATAATTAATAGTTGTATGCAACCAAAAATGTAGCCACCATTCGTAAAAGATCATTACATCCAAGATCAAGTACAGCAGGATGAAACTAAGTGCGTAACTTGCAAATACTACTCCTTGGAGTAGTTTGTTTCTAGTATAGTTCTCCATTATCCCCCGTCCCATTATCCTTTCTCTTTTTCTTAATAAATCTCCTAATACCAAACTCTATTAAATCGCCATCCTCAACTTCAAGTTGATCTATAATTGCTTTTGGAACAGTAACTCTATTACCAGAGATCAATTGCCGTGTAAGTATGATTTCCATTAAGACACACTCAAAAATATATATTTTTTGACAAAACTATGAAGATTATATATTCTTCATAGTTCTACGTCTAATGTATATAAAGTTATCTTTTTTCTAATAGCCGTTAAACCAAAACTCGACAATTCTAGGAGCGATAAGATAGAAAGCCCAAAATAGCAGAGTTTGCTCAAGACCTTGGGATCATGATTCTACAAAAAGAAAAAAGAAAAAAAGAGAGTTAAACTTTGGTTTCGATTTCTTCAGACAATTTATTCGCATATTGAATCTTTAGAAACTCTTCTATTGCGCCGATATCCCTTTTAAGATTATCACAGATTCCACCTTCAACTTTGTGTTTGATTAGTTCCATATATTCAATGAATAATCTATGATCATCAGTTTGTTTTGCTGCATCAAGGAAGAACATAAGACATTTATGAAAACCGTCTTGAAACATACTCGACATTTTTTATTCCTCCGTGGAAACTTCAATATGCATTTGGCTATCTAGTTGTGCTAGTGATTCGTTAAATTGTTCACACATTGGTAGGTCCAATTTAAAGCACAAGTCAAGATATTTTGACTTTTCTAGTGTGTTCTTGCAGTGTTCTAAGTACATTAGTGTTTTTAATGCCTCTTTCTTGAACTGTTTTATCGTATGGATCGAAAATAAGAGCCCATCCATAAACCCTTGTTTGTATCCTGGCATTTCATCCCCTCCTATTGCTCAAGTGATCCATTACTTCTATGTGTCTCTAAGTTTTCAATGATATCTTCGAATTCATCATTAACTACACCTATCAGATCGCACAAACTAAATTGCACGACTCTTTCTTCTGATGCTTCAGGATCTACCAAACTTACTTTTTTGGCTAATGCACATTTCAAACAACTTATGGTAGCGTTGCCTCCACACGGAAAGTTTTGATAGCGTTCAAGTGCGTTATTTAATTCCTTTACCACGCTTTCAGACATTACACCCATGTGTTTCACACTCTCCCTGCGATTCTATCTTTAGCATCAAGATATTGTAGAGTATATTTCTCCCGAATGCATTGTAATGTGTCTATCATATTTTTGTCACCAGATACAATTTTACCTTGTTTAAAAAGCACTTGTACTGTAACTAGCGCATTCTCTAGATGAACTAATTCTTTATCTGTCAATTCGATTGTAGCCATGTTGTTTCTCACCTTTTGTTTTTCAATATTGTATATTGTTTGTTGTATATTGTATCAGCAATAATGCTTATTAATATTCCCATTCAATAATGTATATTGAATACTGGTGATCAAATGCTAGACGAAGTAAAAGCAGCACTTAAGGTGTGTGAACCGCAAACCCCCACCGAAATAGCCAAAAAAATCAATCGAGATAGACGCACCGTTCAAACGCGATTATTACAATTAGCCCTAGACGAGAAAAACGGTATTCTCTATAAGAAAATTGGCCCATACTATTTGTTTTGGTTAAAACCGTAATGAGTTAGGTATTACATTTTTTTGTAGATATACTTTAACGGAGGTGAGTGAGTTGGAAAAAACGAAGGAGATTGTAAACTTGTTAGGTAGGCAAAATAGATTGTTGGAAAAACAAACCAGATTATTAGAACTACTACTTCAAATACAAGTGGAACTACACCGTAAATCAATTGCAGGTATTGGAGCCAAGCTACATGAAATAATGAAAGAGCGAACATGAATCAAAGGTAGGTTTAATTCAAAAGTTAGGCACTACAATTTTTGAAAATTGCGTTTAAGTTGCATTTCACGACATTGGACGGTTAGCGACTGCAGTCGCTATGCGTTAAAGGATATAATTCTCCAAGAAAATATAGCGATTCCTCGATACCCAATTTTTTGGGGATCGGACAAATGTAAAGGGTTATAACTTTTGGACAGTTGTCCATTTGTTATTAGTCTCTCTAATTGCCTGAAATGGTCGATTCACGTAGCTCAGCCACACATTGTATAATTGAAGCGATTCTGGAGGATTATCAATTTCGGAAAATTTTCCATTTTTGATAATCTTATCTAATCTAACAGAAACTACCCTTTCGCGCATCTCCCTTACTTCCAATTATATTGGAACCAAGACTGATTTTTTCCATCATACAACTTTAAGTTGTATCAACAAGCATCATTCAAAATAATTTTGAATGACCTTATAAGGCCATACAAAGTATTTTTGGATATTCCCCTTTAGTGAGGGATTAATCACCAATTTGGAGATAAATTCAGGTTTTCCACTTTCAAAGTGGAATACTTTTATTATGATACCAAAAAAAATAGTTGAATTTCACGTTCGACAAAACTAAAATACTTGATTCTTTTCATGAAGTCTCTTTTTTTGCTAAAATGCTATAGCCAAAACAATACGATTTGAAAGTGATTCCAAGGTTCGGAGTATTACCCATTTTTCGCCGACATGTACGGCGAATTTTTTGAGAAAAATATCTAATCGCTTGGTTTTTTTTTGGTGTCATTCTCCTATAAGTTGATAGCAAGAACGAAACGCAGATTTAATAAAAAGCAGTTTTGATATTCTGAATTAAGATCACCAAAAAAGCATATGTGGTGCTTTCCTTGAAGTTAGCACCAGGATTTTTTGAATTTTACAAGTAGTAATGTTGATACATGAATCAAGATTGTTTATTTTCGCAAATGGTTATTTACGTCATTTATCGCTCTTTTTCTGATATCTTCCTCTAAACTACAGAGATCATATTCAGAGTACAGAGTATTTACCGCTGCGATGCCAGAAGGCTTCATTTTGTATTTGTTTAATATCTTTTTGAGTTCATTTATGTTGTAGTTAGTGGGGTCTGCTAAATCCAATTCTATTCCATTAAATCCAAAAGTGGAAATTTCTTCAATTGTATCAGATATTTCTTTACCTTCAAAAAGCCACCAGCGATTTATACTTAATTTTTTCATGTTTTATCCTCTTAGGAGAAAATCAATATAAAACAAGGACATAACTTTAAAGTAAATTTTTTAAAAATAATAAAAAAAAAGGAATAAGGTCTGGATTGAAGTAACAAAGTTATTACATCGTGAAAGCCTTGGCAACATCAGCGCCAGTGACCTTCTTCCGTTTAGAAAGTTTTACAAGCTCAAGGGCATTTTTGCTGACCTTTTTAATTGTGGTCTCCAAATGCTCCACAACTGCCATAATAGCATCTTTAGCTACAAGGTCCGCTCCAGCATCTTTCATAAGTTCTCTTACTGGGGCAAGGGCTAATCGTGTCTTGCTAGCTGCTCTTTTCGGTGCAGCTTTTTTCTTTTTTGCCAAATATTTGACCTCCTATAGGTACCCCCAATTCTGTAAAATCAAGATATTATATAATCTCTGTACTAAACATTTAACGTCATTACGTCTATATAAATCCTTCTCTCCTTTAATGCTCAAATCAGTTTCATTACTCGGAGATATAGAACTAATTCGTGCTCATGACTAACTAATGATATGTATAAGACTTATCTCTTAAAACTCATTGTCAATATTATCGTTGTAATTTTCAAAAATAACGATTTTATCACCGTTTTTCCAATTAAAATTAATCTCTTCACATATAGAGTTCTATATCTCACTGATCATTTAATACTAAAAAAGAAGAATAGATTCCTCTTAACTAAATTAGCAAAAATTAGAAAAAGTATAAACTTAGTTTCTTAATTACCCTTTATTAAAAGAAACATTATGGGATTAAGAACTGTTTTCTTGGTTTAATTTTGAAGTAGATAACTTTTAGAACATATCAAGGAATTCCTGAGGTTCTTCCGCTTCATCTATCGTCTTAATGACAGGTAAGCCTCCAGCCTCTTTATCTAATTTCTCAGATAACCGTGCAGCATTGAATCTTTGGCGAGTACTGGCTTTCCTACCAATCCAAATCCAAATTTTCTTGTTTTCACTATCGTCTAGCACGAAAACCTCATTAGAAGCGTTCATTAAAGTTGTATTTTGATAAGGTGCGATTTCCAAATCTTCATCTACCACTTTATAGAGTTTTGCCATCTGCTCCACCTAATGTTGTATTTACTTGTCTTTCAGATATAAAAGATTTCAGACATGACTCTCTTTTGCGATGCACGTCCATTTTACCTATCTACACAAAATAATTTAAAGACCACATTTTAATTGATGTTATTAACGAACTTTCGTTATCTTTAATAGAATTAACTTTTCAAAGAAAAAGGCACGCTCTGATAGTCTTTCAAAGGAATATGTACCCTCCCATCTTTTAAAATCAATATTTGATAATGTAGAAATAATCAGTAGGATGCGCCCATTTTCCTTAAGATATGAATTCGATTCTAGAAGAAATCTCTGAATTATATCAGAACCTATTCCTTGAGCCCAAGCAAGTGAAATCCAATCTTGTTTTTTTTGATCGGGTAGTGGGAGAGGAAGGTAAGGTGGATTAAAAATTATTAGATTGAAATACTCTTTTTTAAGAAATGGCTGAAATAAATCACCATGAATAAATTCTATTCTTTCATTTACGTTGTTTAGTTTTGCGTTTTTCACTGCGTTTTTTACTGCAATAGGGTTAATATCTGTCGCAATAACCCGCACATCGTCCTTTAAAGTAGTTGCTGTGATAGCTTGGATTCCACAGCCAGTTCCTAAGTCAAGGATTATATCTTTTGAGCGAATTTCGTGCTTTAAATAGTCTGCCAATAACAATGAATCATCTGCAGGCTCATATACTTCATTAAAAATTTGAAAGACAAGGTTATTGAATTTAAATGTCTTTATCTTGGATGTTCCTCCTTTACGCTGCTGTTTTTATCGTTCCCTGGAGGTGGTTGGTTAAAAGACCGATTTCTTCTGGTGACATCTGCCTGACCCTCTTTTCAAGAAATGGAAGTTCTTGGGTCAATTCTTGAAGAATTTGCTTTCTTGATGTAGATGTCTCTTGTTTATCCAAATATATCGCAAGCATTGTTTTTATTTTTCTGTTTTTTCGACCGAAAAGGGCACGAACAACGTCATAAAAAAGATTTTCATTGTCTACACGAAAATGGGGGGGATGTGGTGTGATTTTTACAAGTGCAGAATCTACTTTAGGTGACGGATAAAACGCAGTTCGCGAAATGTTTTCAAGGATTTTGGTATGTGCTCGATAATAGGCTGTTACGGAAAGCCGACTGTATTCACGAGAACCAGGTTTTGCGACTAGTCTTTCAGCAAAGTCAATTTGGTAGGTTATTATCCCATATTCAAAATCATAAGTAAGTAATTTGAATGTCAAAGGTGAAGAAATTGAGTAAGGGATATTTGAAACAACTTTTGTGAAGGGAGGTATATCTATCTGTAGGATGTCAGCGTGAATAATCGTAATGTTATCATATTTCGCACATTGTTCCGTTAAAATTTCTAAAAGGCGTGAATCTTTTTCAACGGCTATTATTTCTTTTGCATAGTCTGCTAAGCGTCTTGTTAATGTCCCAATGCCTGCACCGATCTCTAAGACGGTGTCCGATCTTTTTAAACTGGCGTAAGCAATTTGTTTATCAAGCACATTTGAATTTACAAGAAAATTTTGGCCCATTCGTTTTCTTAGCTTGATATTATATTTATTCAAAGTTTTCTGAGTCTCAGTCAAGAGATTTGTCATCTATTATCCTCCCTGATGGGAGGTCGTGCGAAAAGATAGTGTTTTTCATTTCTCTCAAGTTCTAACAAGATGCGTTTCTCGATTACTTTTTTTGGATGGATGCGTGTCCGTTCCTCAATATCTGTAAATGATTTAAACGGCCCTTTTTTTCGCTCATTTAAGGTATCAATAACAAGTTTTTTCCCTACGCCAGGTAAAAGTTCGAGTTGGTGCCTTCGAGTAGTTATAGGGCGTGCATTGTTGAAAAACTTAACGAAACGAGTTTCTTGCATTGTCACAATTTTTTCAATTGCAAACGGTAGTTCTCTTTTTGCAGTTGTGGTTAATTCTTCGTCATTTATACGCCGCTTGACATGTAAAATTTTGTCGCCTTTCCGTTTTACACGTGGATTGATGTTTAAACGATCATGTAAGTTGATAAGGGCATCTTTTGTGGTTGTGAGTTCTAATAAAGTGAAACGCTTCTCACCAACCACTTGAACCAGGGGTTCTTGTAAATATGCAGGTTTCTTACCCAGTCGACCAAGAGGCAAAAAATCGAGTACCACCACATATTCTTCATATTCCTTTTTATTGCGACTTGTGATTTGATCTCGCATATACTTACCCCTGGAAAAATTAAAAGTTCAAAATAGAAAAAAGCTAATTAGAAAACATAAACGTTCCATTTATCTGTATTTATCAATAATTCCAAGCATTTTTTCCATATCACTCGATAAAACAACTTTGTGTTTTTCAGTTACAAACACTTTTAATTCAGGAATTGATGTAGGCATAGCATTGACTATCTGAACGGCCATATTTTCATCTACAAAATCAAATTTGGATACTAAATCACTCACAAGCTTACGTGCATTGTCTTTATCAGCCGCAGCAAATTTCATAGTATAATCGAGAGTAACTCTTTGTATATAGCCAAGTTCGTCATCCTCTCCACGTTTTGTGAGAATTTCTTTAACTTCTGGAAGTGTAAGAAGTTTTTCTTCCATAATTTTTTTCGGCATCTAATTTACCTCTCGATTATTATCTCATAATTGATTTACTAGGAGATATATGCTCTGGAAGAGTGATAAGCGTCTTCTCCCTCTTTTTGTCTTTAATCCGGATCAAGTATGCGCGTCCTCTTTTACCAATTACAACTCCTGTCTTCCCAATAAACCTTCGATGAGGTAAACCTTTATGTATGGCTGGTTCTGGATCTACGTCTACATAGTCTCCGATTTCATAGTTTGTTGTCATCTTTGATAAAGGAGGCATTCCTCGATTTCTCGGGTGTTTCTTTAGGCACTTTCTCGTCCTTGCTCTATAGCCCTTTGAAGATCTCATTAGTTCACAACCTTTTACAAGTTAAATTCTTTTGTTCAATTGATTTGCGATTATATCTTGAAGCTTTCTAATTATTAAAATCTAAGAATATAAATTTTCTTCTTAGTGAAAGTCTCTATTTTTTCAACGCCACAAACTACCGATTACCTAGCATGTGAAAACATTCAAATATCTATCCATTGATTGTCATTTTCAAAGTCCATAAGTTTTCAAAGGTGACTTTGAGATATGCTTCAAATTGAGAACTTAACTGTTTCAATAGATGACAAAGAAGTCTTACACTCAATCAACTTGGAGATAAAAGAGGGCGAAATTCATGCACTATTTGGTCCAAATGGCTCTGGAAAGACCTCATTACTTATGACAATAATGGGCTTTCCCGATTATAATGTGACTACTGGCCGGATTGTATTTCGAGGGGAAAATATCACTCATCTAACTATAGACGAAAGAGCAAAACGAGGGATTGGATATATGTTTCAGCGCCCTCCAACTATTAAAGGACTGAAAATGAAACAACTTGTGGAATTATGTGCAAAGAATAAACCTTTTAATGTGAAAGGGTGTGCAGAAAAACTAAATCTAGAAACTTTTTTAGAGCGAGATATAAATCAAGGATTTTCAGGAGGAGAAATTAAACGTGCTGAACTTTTACAGTTATTAGCACAAAATCCAAATCTTTTGCTTCTAGATGAGCCTACTTCTGGAGTCGATCTTGAAAATATTGCACTTATTGGCAGTATTATAAATGATTTATTCTGCGCAGATTTAAATTGTGAAAACAGAAGAACCCAACCATCTCCAAAAGCTGGCTTAATCATCACACATACGGGGTATATTTTAGATTATGTTAAAGCGGATATTGGACATGTTATGTGTAATGGGAATTTAGGATGCAGTGGTACTCCATCAGTCATTCTTGCGAATGTTAGGAAGATGGGTTACGAAGAGTGCGTTGCTTGCTTAATGAAAAGTTCTTAAAAGTGATAACGCATGACAGATTTTGATGAAATAAAGAAGAAAGCTATTTCTTCAAAGAGTAAAAAAGCTTCATTAGGTAAAGATCTTGATTTAGATAAATATTCTATGAACCCCTCACCGCATTCCTATTATGACGATCTCACTGTGTTTTCTAAGGAAGAACAAAAGACTTTGCGCATGTCAGGTGTCGAACCTGATGCACATAATCGTGCAGGCACTTTTGTTATGATGGATAACTCAGTCGTTCATAGTTCGGTTTCCCAGGATGGAATCGAGATTCTAAACACGGGTAACGCATTAAAAAAACATTCTTGGTTAAAAGATTACTGGTGGAAGGCGGTAGCCGTAGATACTGATAAATATACTGCATATACAGAATTAGAAGGAAAACATCTAGGCTATTTCATACGTGTGTTGCCTGGAATAAAAACGATTCAACCACTTCAATCATGCCTGTATATGTCACAGGATAACATTGCTCAGAATGTTCATAACATTATCATCGTTGAAGAGGGAGCACAGTTAGACATAATTACAGGTTGCTCGGTCAGTCATCGTGTTCAACGAGGAGCGCATATCGGTGTAAGTGAATTCTATGTAAAACGAAATGCAAAACTGAGTTTTACTATGATTCATAATTGGGCACCTGAAATCGCAGTCCGACCTAGAACTGGGATTAATGTTGAAGATGGTGGCATTTTTCTTAACAATTATGTGTCTATGCAACCTGTTCGATCACTTCAGGCATATCCTACAACTAAACTATGTGGTCGTAATGCAACAGCGCGTTTTCATAGTATATTACTGGCTCCACCACATTCCGAACTCGATACAGGTGCTCGTGTCTATCTGTTAGGCCAAGGATCCCGAGCTGAAATAATATCACGCGCTATTACTACCGGTGGAAACATATGGGCTCGTGGGCACATAATAGGTAATGCACCTGGAGTTAAAGGTCATTTGGAATGTGAAGGGCTCATATTAAAAGAAGGGGGATTCATTCGCGCGGTACCTGAGCTAGAGGGAGTCAACCCAGATGTAGAGTTATCTCATGAAGCTGCAGTTGGAAAAATTGCAAAAGAATCGATTATGTACTTACAAGCGCGAGGTCTTACCGAAGAAGAGGCCACAACTACAATTGTCAGCGGTTTTTTGGACGTAAAAATCGAAGGACTTCCGTCAGAGTTACAATCAGAGTTAGACAAGGTTATAGCTGCTAGTAGAGAGTCTATGTTATAATAAAAGATGTTATCTTTAACAATTATAATTTAAACATGAATTAGTTCAAAAAATAAATGAGGAAATTATTTCAGAACACGTAAGACTGTTCTATGTTTCAGTAAAAATACATCTAATCTCTCAAATAATCTCATTAGTATATCAATGAATAATGTGGTGATTCGCAATGTATTTCCTCCGAAAAATTGCTCAAACAACCATTATTATTCTTATTTATAATATTTTCTTTTTATGAAATAATTGATTATAATCAACTAAAACAACGCGCGCTAATAAAAAATCTGCTATCAGGTTTATATTTAGTTGCAGCTAAGTAAGATTTCTCAGTTTTCATCGCAATTAGATTTTTCATAATTCCTTTTTACGAACTTTATTAACCGATTTGAGATTTTCCGTAATATCCAACCCTAAAAAACTACCTACGTGACGTAAATCATATTGCAAACAAGAACAAATTAGTTTGATTAGCAAGTGTGCATATTTAGATATTTATTTAAATTATGAGATTTTATATTTGATCGCAGTTTAAAAATGTGGGTGACAATTATGCCTGAATGGAAAAATTATGAACTTGATTTTACGATTACAATCGATTACGAGAAATGCCACGCGTGTTTACCATGTGTTGAAAATTGCCCTACAAACGTTTTAGAGATAGACGAAGAAATAGAAAAAGCAGTACCAATACGCCTTGATGACTGTACAGAATGTTGTGCATGTGTTTTAGTTTGTCCTGAGGACGCAATCACACACAGTAGCTGCTGATGCTAATCAAAATAAAGTATATGAGTCCAAATTCGAAAATTATTTAAAGCAAATGATATCACTTGCCCAATTAAATCCATAAAAAATGATTTAGGTGATATTAATGCCAACTTGGCACTCAGACGAATTAGATATTGACATCACTGTAGACTATGATAAATGCACAGGCGTTGGAGACTGTGTCGATATGTGTCCTGTGGAAATGTTCAAAGTAGTGGATGGAAAAGCAGTGGTAGAAAAAATCGATGAATGTACAGAGTGTTGTGCTTGCGTCACAGCATGTCCAAACGAAGCTATCGAACACAGTTCTTGTTAGAGAATCAGTCTCTTACACTGCCTAATCCTTTTTTTTAATTTAATTATTTTTTAGAATAATGTCAAGAATTTCTATACTTTTTCAATCGAAATTTAAAGATATACTTGGTTCTCTAAACCTTTGTTAACTTCTCTTGTTATGAAAGACCATCTATAACTTATGTTGGGACGATATAGTAAAAGTACACACTCTCGACTGTAACCTTTTCTACGATTTTTTCGTTTTCTAACTCTCTCAGTTCTTTTGCAATGCATTCCGTTTTGACTCCAAAGATCTTACTAAGACTACTTACTGCGGCTACTCCTTCTTTCGCCAAAATAGATAAGATCATCGCTCTAAGCGGTTTCTCAGCAGCAGTACCAATCCCCTTTGGCAATTTTTTCGAGATCTTTCTTACAAATTCATGTTCAGTCAATAGTGTTTGTGGCAATTCCTCTTCTCCAACACGAAAGAGACGACCATGTCCTATCTTTGTGATTTTTCGTAGGAATTCAGGTTCTGCTGAAGCCTCTTCAGTGCAAATACAAATTGCTGAGATTGTTATCTTTTTTCTAATGATCTCTACAGCTTCTTTTAGTGCGAATTCTTCCGGATTTGGTTGAGGTGCCGTAGGTACCCCATCTGATATCAAAATCAAATGCTTCGTTGCAGACGTAGACCCTTCTCTCATCATCATAAAACGTGCAATCCTCAATGCCTCACCAATATTCGTTTCATCCCCCCTGTTCAAGACGAACAGATCTAGGATCTTTTTTGTGAGAATGTTCGGATCGTCTGTTAAACGAAGTTCTTTCTTACCTTTATTACTGAATGAAACAATTCCCATGCGATCCCCGTATTTTGAACTCATTAATGCTAAGGCTGACGCTGCTTTTTTAGCATGTAAGAGTTTATTTCCTTCAAGCATTGTACCACTTATATCCAAAAGTAAAATTATTTCAACGCGCGTGCGAGGTTCTCTCTGAAAGGCCATTATATCTTCTCGTTCGACTGTCGAGCGCCCTGCTCTAATGGTATTCTTAATAGTTTCTTTGATAGAAACATCTCTGTATCTGTCGCCGGTTCGAAATTTTCTAGTACCTACAATTTTTCCGGATCCTGAAAATGCCTTCTTGCCAACAGGGTGAGCCCCTTCACTCAAAGATGGTGCGTAGCCCCATACCCTTGGAAATAATTCTTCCAAAAATACTTGTGCTGCTTTTGTGCTTAAAACCCAGCCTGGAAATGTAGTTTCTAGAACTTTCATTTCTCCAAGTTTTTCAAATAATTGTTCGAGCGCTTTAAGTTTGAGTTTCTTAATGAGTTGTTTTCCGGTTTCTCTCTCTATATCTCGTCTCAATTCATCTGGCATTACTTTGAATCCAAACTCTGTTCTTTCAGTCTTAAATATCTGCTCTAATAACTTTTCATGAGTTTTTGAAAGAGTTAGATCTGGCCTGTTTTCTATTCGCGCTAAGATTATGTCGTAATGACCATAGCGTAAGAGTTTCTGTATCTCTTTTTCAGTCATCAGTTCTCTTATGATCTTTCGAATCTCATCTTCTTTGATGAGTTGTTCTTCCAATGTTGCTGTTGCTGTTCTTTCAAAAATATCCAAAATAACATCATTTGGCGTCAGTGATCTCTCGACTGTTGGCTTTAACCTTATTCTATGCGGTAATGTGATCATAGCCGATTTTAAAATGTCTTGAGGTGTAACAGAATTCTCTTCATTCATCAAGGAAAAGGCCTCTAATAACTCAAAAAATCTGATTCCTCCTCTCGTGCTTACGCCCCTTAAGATGTCTTCATGTGCTCGGGTGTTTCTTAGAAGCGCCATAGCCAGCAGATATTCTTTGGAAAACATCTTTTCTCGTGGAATGTTCACTTCTTTTGCAACGATTTCTTTTTCCTTATCATCATCTTTGATATATTCCAACCGAATAACATCAAATCGATCAAGAAGATCTTGGGGTAGTACATCTACTGCATGATAAGCTCCTGTTGCAATTATTATTAGATCCAGTGCAGGGATTTTCTCGTCAAAATGGCCAATTTCGATTTGATCTCCACCTTCCATAGCTACCAATAATGTATTGATCACACGCTCTTGCATTCTATCAATGAAGTCAAGTATGAGGACCCCATTATTCGCCCTTAGTACCTTTCCTGGACTGAAGGATCTGATGTCGTGTGTGCCCCACTTCAACGCCATTTCTGGGTCAATATCGCCTATAATATCTTCGGGAACTAATTCAGGGCTGCCCTGTATTCGTGTTATCCTTTCTTCGCCAGAAATCTCTATCGTTTCTTGGCATTCTTTTTCACACCAAGGGCATTGTGACTCTGGTGTGTTGCGTATTATACATTCTTTTAGAATTCTAAGAGGAGGCAGAATCTTTGCGACACTTAGGGCTAGTTTCGTCTTACCACTGCCTGGGGGTCCTAAAATAAGAATATGGTGTCCTGAGATCAAACTGCTCAAGAAACTGTGTTTGATTGGTTCTTCAAGGACGACTCCCTCAAATAGTCTATCGATAGCCTCAGGATCATTCATTATGATATCTTTCAATTCTGACTGAACTGATGAAACTGCCAAAATTATCGCCTATTGATTAACATCTCTTTTAGTAATTTCTCTGACTATGGTCGTAATAAGAAGGGTTGGATCATCATAATATGCAGATTCCGGAGATGGTCTGATTCTCTTTGCCATCACTGAAGCAGCCATTCTTTCAATATCTTCAAGTGAGACGACTTTTCTTCCTTTGAGCAAAGCCGACGCCTGAGCCTTTTCATATAATCCAATACTGGCTCTTACACTTCCCCCTTGAATTAAATCTTTGTGATCTCTAGTACTTCGAACTATTTCAATCAGTGTATCCAGCATCTTTGATGGTACTTGTACTTCATCAAATTTCTTTGCGTTTTTTAGTATAATTTCTCTTTCTTCCTCAGTACTGGCAGGATAATCCATTTTAACCATGTCAAATCTATCAAGTAAAACATCTGAAAGTTCTTCCACACCAGCATGTTCTGCCGGGTTCATCGTTGCAATCATAATAAAATTACTAGGATAAGCTAAATCATAGGGGCCGATAGTGGCGATACCTTCCTCTAATACTTGTAATAAAGCGTTTTGAAGTTTTTCTGGAATCCTGTTAAGTTCATCAAAAAAGACGACGCCGTGATTTCCTTTGAGGAGTTTTCCTGGAGTAAATGCTCGATAGTCCGAGGGCGAGAACTTAAATGCTTTTGAGATATCAATATCTCCCAATAAATCGGCAGCTGTTAGATCTGGACTTCCCTGAATTCTTATAAACCGTTCGCTCCCTTCCGTCATAACAGTTTCGAGTTCCTCTCCTGTGATCGCTTTTTCCTTACATGAAGGGCATACAGGTTCCGCAGGATCACAGTGATATGGGCAATCTTCTATAACTTCTAACGGAGGTAATAGTTTTGCAATTTCTTTTGCTAAGGTTGTTTTTCCAATTCCTGGAGGACCTTCAATCAACACATGATGACCTGCAATAAGTGATGCAAGAATTCCTTCCTTGGCCTCATCTTGTCCTATGATTTTTTTGAGAGAATCTTCCTTATTTTTTATTTTCTCAAGAATGACCTTCTTTAAATCGACGCGTACGCTTTTAATTGGCATGATTAGTAGCTCCTTTCCACAATTGCATTCGCATAACTGAAATAGAATTTGTTTTTAAAAAGAATTTTTATTAAGGCACCGCAGTGTTTGGTTAAATCTTTAGACCCTAAAATTATAGTTGATTTTGAATTTTGCTGTCTTGAGAAGACAAAAGCAAAGAAATACCACACAAATTGAAGCAATCGATAAATTTGCTGATAAACGCAAAAATAAATGCTTTTAAACTACTTCGACAATATCAAAAAAAGCTGTCAACAAATCCGGTATTATGAGGTGTAGTGATCTTGGCACAATATCTAAAAAAGGCATTGGCTTCTGAAAAGATAACTGTTTCTTACAAAGATGTAGATTATGAGATTAATCTTAATAAAGGAAAAGATAACTCTGTCTCTGGAGTTTTCAAGAAGAGAGGTTCTTCAGAAATAACCAAAAAAGAAGTTGATCAAATTTTTGAAAAATCAATTCGCTGGTTTAAATTTAGTAATGCTCTGGGATCGGTCATAAGCGAATTCACGAAATACCTCCCGATGGCCCCAGGCTTCACACCGAAGGATACAAGATTAGCATATGATACTGAGGACCCTAAAGATAATGCTGTTTTATTTACAATCCGCTATGAGGATAAAGAAAAAAATTTGGAGATTCGAGATGTGCAAAATTTTATAGGGATGATCAATAAGGCTGAAAGTGCAGATTATCTGATGAAAGAAGCTACTAAATTCTTAGGCTCAAAAATAACTGATATTGTGGATATACTGAAATTCCTGAAAGGCATCATGTCCTAAAACTAGTGGACAAAAATAAAAGAAGAGTGATTGAACCAAGACTGCTATGAAGTGTTTCTTGATTTTTCATTCTTTAGGGCTCATGCCTAAATGGATGCCGCGACATTTCTGCGCTTTCCATTAGTTCATCAAGAGTAGGATATTTTTCAAGGGCCCGCCTTATTGCCTGTTTTGCAGCTTTGTAATTGTTGATATACACGCGATGTCTTGCCACAGCTGTCGGGTGAACGAATATATTCGTTATAATGCAGAGTTTATCAACTAACTCCTCCGGAATAAGACCCTCTTTGACTGATTCAGTTACAGCTCTCGCTACTGCCGATTGTGCAGGACCATAAATCATTTGTGCTTTTCTTAAATCGGTGACCGTTACCGTGGGTATGATTAGGGTCTCTGGTCGAACTTTTTCATTGGGTTGAGTTACAGCTAGCAAACCTTCGATACCTTCTTTCTTTTCAAGACCACTAAATACCTTTGCAAAGGCTTCTCCGACAGGACCATCCTTTAATCCTATCAATAGATCTATATGTGCTACCTCTGCCCCGCCTCCAAATAATGCCTCGCCGACGAGCATCTTGAAGTCGGTAATTTGTTTCCCAGCGATTCCAATTATCTCGAAGCGTTCCTCAAGCGGTTTTTCTGGTGTTGGTTCGAGTTTTTCATAGGTTGGGCGTGTTGCCTTTCCGATTTTTTCAAGTTCAAATCTCAATTCTTCCCGTAATTCGTAACTGATTGAGCCTCCGATCTCTAAAGGCAATGCTGGTTTTCCTACTTTCACTCCAATCATGTTAAGGGCGGCTTTTGTTCCTGCGGCACCTGTAGCCGTGATAATCCTAGTGATCTTATGGATTTCCATCTCTTTCTTACGGGCATCTTCAATTTTACCCTCTAGCACTAGATCTCTTATCTGAACCCAATAATCTCCCAAAAAGTTGGCAGATGCTAAAATCGTTCCATCGATTCCACAACAGAATGCTGGAAACGCAATTTCATCCCACCCGTTCATGATCCTAAAATCGGGATCTACAGGTCCCTTCACTCGTTCAAGTAACTCCTGCTGGTATTTTATATCACCGCTTGAATCTTTAAGCCCTACAATATTCTTGTATTCTACTATAAGATCTTCGACAACCGTTCGTGGTATCCAACTTCCTGTTAGTACTGGAATTTGGTACATGACAATTGGAATGTCAACGGCTTCTGCTAATGCTGCGAAATGCATATACATTCCACGGTTCGTTGGTTTCATATAAAACGGGGAAACTACAATAACTCCGTCGGCGCCTATATCTGCAGCAGCTTTTGACAATTTTATTGTTCTACTTGTTCCAGAAGTACCAGTTCCCGCTAGCACAGGTCCACTGGCTTCTTCAACAGCAATTCTTAAAACTTGAAGGTGTTGTTCCCACGTCAGTGAGCTGAATTCACCTGTGGATCCTGCTGGTACAATACCAGTTACACCTAGATCATCAAACACATACCGGATTACATTTCTAAATGCTTCTTCATCAATTTCTCCTTCTTTAGTAAAGGGTGTCACTATGGCAGGGTATACGCCATCGGGTCTATAGCTACTTTTGGCCATTATATTTCACCAACCAAATCATTGCATTTTTGTGCCTTTATACTATTTCTATGTCGCGCGCGAAGTAAACATAGGTTTTTATAAAGGTATACGAAAGTATACCATAGGTGCACTTTGATGGTGAGACGTGACGCCGATTCAAAAGAAAAATATAAACAAGAAATTGTTTCGCGCTTGATGGATCACAAAAAACAGTTATTCTCTGAATTAAATCGTTCCTTTAGCAAAGGACGTTTTAAAGTGACTAAAAAAACATTGAGCAAATATTTAAAAGAATTAATTAAGGAACAGAGAGTAGAGAAGGTCGGTGCCTTTTACACATATACAGAATCTGGAGAGGAGTGTTGGGGGCGAAGTTTAATCAGCCAAAGGTTAGAAGAATTAAACAGAACTGATTTAGATCATATGTTTCATTTCCAGAATTATCTTTTAGAAAATAAGGAAAAAATTGATGCGGTTCATTTTTCGGAACTATTGCCTCTTTTCGAAGACTTAGTAGAACATGAAGATTTATTCATATACACACGTCATTTTTTCGATATTTTAGTTGATCTTAAAGAAAAAATAACATCACAAGTTGATAAAGAGCTTGCCTTTCACCTCTATTATTATTCTTCAAGGCTTATGTTCGTTTATATTAATGCTATGAAGGAAGGCATTGAAAAAGCACTTAGGAAGGAAAAATAACAAGAGATTAGGAGCATTTAGCGGCGTATTTATGCGAAAACGAAAAAATGAATTTCAGTAATATGATAAAACTTATTGCCTTAAAATGGTATATAATCTACATTTGAAGTACATTAGTAGTGTATTAAACTCCATCGTAATTACAATGATGTTTTATTTACCATAATATTTATATGGTCGATCGGCATTTTATTATAAAAACGATAAAAATGCGCGCATGTATTCTTAAATAAAGTTGCGTATATAAGCAAAAATGAAAAATTGGTAATACGAAGCTATGATGTGTTAACAATGGAAACATCAGTTATTTGCGACATCTGTGGAAAGACCTGCAAAAATGAAAGGGGTCTTAGCATTCATAAAGGTCATATGCATAAAAGAGAAAACAATGGTCTGCTTAAAAAAGAGTCTCCTCAAAATTTAATAGACATCAATTTAGTTACTCAAGAAGATATTGTAGCAGAACTTCATTCACTACGTCAGTTGATTATCGATTTAGGCCAATTACTTCGACAAATGAAATATGATAATCATGTGAAATGGGAACCACTTTCTGAGTCCATCCCTATGGAATTGAGTTCCTCGATGGATAGTCCAACTGTCGGATCACCACCCGGCATGAATTATGGATACAACCACAGTGATTTAATGGATGAACTGAGATCCGTGTTAAAAGAACGTGTGCTTGTATCTGCCTGATTTTTTTTCAAATAGTAAAAATACACAGCTAAAGTTGCGTTTATACCGCTAAAGTTGCGTTTATAATAGTAATTACTCCTAATACCAATTCACTACATAATAGAAGCAACTTTCTTCTTTTACGTGGAGGAAAAACCATGAAAAATACTATTGAGAGTCTAACAAAAGCATTTATTGGAGAGAGCCAAGCAAGAAACCGATACACCATGTACAGTAAGGTTGCAAGAAAAGAAGGTTTTATCCAGATATCTCAGCTTTTCATAGTTACTGCGGAGAACGAAAAAGAACACGCAGAACAATTGTGGGAATGGATCCAAAAATTAAAAGGAATGAGCTCTGAGGATTGGGGAGAAATCAATGTTCCAGCAGCAGCACCAACTGCTTTTGGCACAACCGCTGACAACCTAAAAGGTGCAATCGCTGGAGAAAATTATGAATACACAGAGATGTATCCTGAATTTGCAAAAATCGCAGAGAGCGAGGGATATCCAGATCTCGCTGAACAGTTAAGATCAATTGGACTCGCAGAAAAGCATCATCGTGACAGATATACAGCGCTTCTAAAAAACGTCGAGGCAGGTACAGTCTTTAAAAAAGCTACTCCAGTAGATTGGGTCTGTTTAGAATGTGGTTACGTCCATAATGGAACTGAGCCACCAGAAGAATGTCCATCTTGCGGTCATGAGAGAAATTATTACGCAGTCTTATGCGAAAAGTTCTAAGTCTGAAGCAATTAATAGGTGCTGCGGTCAGTATATAACCCTCCCACTTTCCTTTTTTATAGTTAATGAAGAAACTCTTTTTTGTTGTAACGTTAGATGTATTACGTTTTTTAATTGTGAATTAGGGTAACAAATTAAAAAATCTGTTTTTATTTGATTTCGTGATCCAAAATTAACATTTATAACTGCGAATGTTTCACTTCTTTTCTATATTCTTACAGTCTTTAGAAACAATCTTCGGAGGTTTCGAATTTGGCAAGCACACGAATTGAACCAGAAGAAAAAGATGTGGAAATTGGTTATTTTGCCGGAACAGGCAATTATGATCCTGATATCTTTGAAGACGCGAAAGAGATAAAGATTTACACCCCTTACGGTGCTCCCAGTGACCTTGTTCTTGTAGGTTGGATTAAAGGCAAAAAAGTTGCGTTTATACCGCGCCATGGAAGACATCATACAATCCCCCCATTCCGTGTAAACTATCGTGCAAACGTTTGGGCAATGAAAGAACTGGGCGTGAAAAGGATTATTTCTCCTGCAGCGGTGGGATCATTACAGCCCGATTTTATCAAACCTTATGAATTCGTAGTTAGTGACCAGTTTTTTGATCGAACTACAATACGTCGACCTTTGTCATTCTATGAAGGAGGACTAACAGGACATGTACCATTTTCAGATCCAACTTGTGATGAATTGAGACGTGTAATTCTCGATACTGCACGTGAACTTTGGCCAAATAATGAAGTTGTTGTCCATCCTACTCCAGAAGAGGAAAAAGAGAAAAAAATGTTCACATATGTCTGTATGGAAGGGCCACGTTTCTCCACTCGTGCAGAATCGTTGTTTTACAAGTCACAAGGATGGTCTTGTGTCGGCATGACTGCATTTTCTGAGGCTTGCTTGTGTCGAGAAGCAGAAATATGTTTTGCAAGTATTGCCCTGATAACAGATACAGATGTCTATGGTGTGCTTCCGGTCACTGCAGAACGAGTCGCTCAATCTATGAAAGAAAACGTCAAAAATGTAAATAAACTCCTATTTGAGGTTATTCCAAGAATCCCTACGGATAAAGAATGCTCTTGTAACACCGTGTTAGATTACTCACTCTATTGATACCGCTGATGAATACGCATCCACCGGCCTATAATTTTTTTAGCCTTATATTCTGCTTTTTTCTTTTCTAATTTTCTAATATGATGAACAAAAAAATCTGAGTGAACTGTAAATCATAAAAAAAAGAAAAAAATTATTAGGAGACTTGCGATAGGTTTCCTTAAGTATGATTAGACCAAAGGAATTAATTTAATCCTCTTCCTTTGCTGCCGCTTTTTTAGCGAATTCAATGTCTAACATCAGTAAAGCAGTGCCAGAATCACCCGCAAGTTTCACTTGATTATAAACCTTCTCAGCACCCTCTTCTTCTTCTACCTGTTCATCAATAAACCATTGTAGAAAAACTTCTGTAGCATAATCATTCTCTGATTTTGCCATAGTAACTAAGTTGTTTATCATACCAGTTACTTTTCGTTCATGTTCTACAACTTCTTCCGCAACGTGTAAAGGTGAATTCCAATCAGTTTGAGGCTGCTCTATTGTTTGGAGAGTAACTCTTCCTCCTCGTTCGACGATATGCTTGAAGATCTTCATTGCATGTTCTTGTTCTTCCGCTGCATGTACGGTCCAGTATTTCGCAAATCCAGGTAGGTTTTTCTCGTAGAAGTATGTTGCCATTGAGAGGTAATAATACCCGCTCCATAATTCCCATTTTACTTGATCATTTAGGGAGTCTCTCATGGTGTCACTAAGTGTCATTTCTTTCACCACAACAAATTTTAGTTTAAATACAAAAAATATCAATTCTAGAAATAATTGTACTAATATATTGTGAATTCAATCTTTAAAACAACCGTTTAGTGCAATTCGATGACGTGTTATACCTCTCACCACTCTTCCGATAAAGTTAAAAAACAACCATTTTACTGTACTTCACGCTACTAGAATTCAAAGAAGGTGTATTACTATTCCAGAAAGACCAGCGAAATGTTATCGTAACCTCAAGAAAAAAGCGTACACAAGAAAAAAGTACATGCGCGGCATCCCTGGTCCAAAAATTACAATTTATGACATGGGATTGAGGACAGGTGGCATTGAACAGTTTCCTTTAAAAGTTTCATTGATTGCAGAAGAATCATGTCAAATTCGCCACAGCGCTTTAGAAGCAGCAAGACAAACTGTAAATAGATATCTCACAAAGACAATCGGAAGACAAGGATAT
>NZ_JAHPYX010000048.1:0-18208 GCF_019058535.1 Candidatus Borrarchaeum sp. | reverse complement strand
GTGTACAGTCGCGACGCCAGCATAGACACTGGATGGCCAGCAGCAGTAGCTTTCGCTCATAATACAGAAGAGGTTTCGAAGGTCGTCAAATTAGCGAACAAATATGAATTTTCGATCATTCCACGTGGCGCAGGCAGCAATGTTTGTGGTGGAGTTATCCCTGCAAAACCTGATTGTCTTATTCTTGTCGTTGCAAGGATGAATAAAGTTGTAGATCTCGATTTAGAGAATTTTCTAATAACTGTTGAGCCAGGAATGGTATGTCTAGATCTAAATAACTACATAGAACCATACGGCTTTTACTTCGTGCCAGATCCCGCAAGCGATAAAACAGCGACCATTGGTGGCATGGTTAATAATAATAGCGGCGGAATTCGCGCAGTCAAATACGGTGTCACAGAACAATGGGTGATGGGTCTTGAAGTTGTATTAGCCGATGGGACAGTCGTTCACATTGGCAATAAAGCTATTAAATACGTTTGTGGTTATGATCTAGTTTCTCTCTTCGTAGGTTCAGAAGGAACTTTAGGTATTATAACAAAAGCAATGCTAAAAATGCAGCCGCTGCCTGAGGTCCGCCTCGTAGCTAGTGGTTATTTTGATACCGCCTTTGCCGCAGGTAAGTGCGTCAGAGAAATCATTCGGAGAGGCTTTGACCCTTCAGGCACCGAAATAATGGATTATAAGACACTTACAGCTGTAGAAGAGTATTCTGGTAAGGTAAAATTCCCTGAATGCGGTGCTGTAGTAGTTGTTGAACTTGACGGAAATAGAGAAGATGTAGAAATGCGTCTTGATCGATTAGAATTAGTCTTTAAAGAAATGGGCGCACTTCAAACCGAGGTCGCAAGAGATGCAGAAACATGCGAACAAGTGTGGGCGGCAAGAAAGGCAGCATTCCCAGCACTAACTTTGCGAAGACCTACTGCTCGTATGGAGGACGTAAGTGTCCCACTCGAAAATTTACCCGTTATGTTCCAAAAAATTGATGAAGTTAGTGAAAAGAATGGAATTGAAATAGCGACGTTTGGTCACGCAGGAGATGGCAACTTACACCCGATACTTCTCTGGGACGAAAGAGATCCAGATCAGCATAGACGCGCATTACAAACTTTAATTGATTTATGGCATGCTGCGGTAGATTTGGAGGGAACTGTAACTGGCGAGCACGGAATCGGAGTTTCTAAACTTATGATGATGCCGGTGGAACATGAAGCGGCAGTACTTGAGTTAACGAAAAAAATCAAACAAGCCTTTGACCCAAAAAACATACTGTGTCCTGGTCATGTCATACCTATTCCAGGGCAAAAATTCTTTACTGAGGAGGATGTACGCTAAAATGACGAAAGAAAACGTAGTTTCAGGCACAATGCTACCACAAAGATTCGAAAAAATGATTATTTCCGAAGATTCCGAAACTGAGACGTACAGATGTGTAAGATGTGGCTTCTGTAGGTTTGCATGTCCAATTTTTGACGCGACTAAAGTAGCTACTTTCAATTGCAGAGGTAGAATTATGGTTGAGCGTGCCCTTATCGAAGGAGGACTTCCTATTGACCAAAGGGTTCTTGATCTTCTTTATACCTGCACGTTGTGCAAACTCTGCGAAACGCATTGCCCTGCTAAGATCAAAGTCACGGACGTGATGCATCACGTCAGAGAGTGGCTTGCTGAACAAGAACATGCCCTTGATGAGCATAAGGCAATCGCAAGCAACATATTGGAGATAGGAAATACTCACGCTCAGGATCCCGCTATCTTCAAAGAGGTTTTTGGTGAGATAATTGCAGCTCTTCCAAAGGAATCTTCTACTCTTTACTATGCTGGATGTGTTGGAACAATTGATTATCCAGAGAATTCACTCGCTGGAATCAAACTGTTGAAAGAAGCAGGAGAAGAATTCATAATGCTTGATTCAGAATATTGCTGTGGAGGTTATCTCAACTGGCTAGGGTTTACAAAGGACTTCAAAAAAGAAGCTGAGAAAAATATAGAAATCTTCAAATCACGTGGAATTGAGACCATTATTACGGCATGTCCAATGTGTGCATCGGTTTTCAATAATGATTATAAGGAAGTCTCGGAAGATATGCCAAAGGCTTATCATATTACGGAAGTTCTCGAACGCTTGGTTGATGAAGGAAAAATAAAACTTACGCGACCACTCGAAGCAAAGGTTACTTTCAAAGATCCTTGTCACCTCGGTAGATATGCACAGGTTTACGACGCTCCACGAAAACTGATCGAAAGTATTCCAGACGTTGAGTTCGTTGAGTTACCCGAAACTATGGGCGAAGCAAGATGCTGTGGTGGACCTATTCGTGTTCCTTATACTGCCTTGAGAAATGATCTAACCGATGAGATCGTAAGAGACGCCGCTAAGTTAGGTGCTCAATTTGTTGTGACGTCATGTCCAACATGTCACCATAGTCTAAGTATGAGAGCCTACAGAGAACGTATTCGCGTTTTAGAATTGCCAAGACTTGTTGCCTATTCAGCAGGTGTAGTTGACAGTTATCGCTAAATGTGACAAGTATCTTACCACGCATTACAAGTGTATGGGGATATATTTGTACATCAGTTTCTCCACTTTTTTTAAAAATTTAAATTATGGAGTCACGCTGACATTATCAAAGAAGAATTGAATGAAAAACAACCGAACATTAGGTCATAGTAGTTTGGAGGTGTTCACGAAGTAGGAGGCTCGTTAAATGAATGCATTGGAAAATAAAACGGCAGAAAATATCTTGGTGATTGGCGGCGGAATGGCTGGAATGTATGCCTCGCTAGACATTGCAAATCAAGGCTATACGGCTTTTCTAGTAGAGAAACGAGAAACGATTGGAGGAAGATTTTCGCAGGTTTACAAAATCTTTCCGACTGATGAGTGCTCAGCTTGACCACTTACGCCCCTTATGTCAAGTGTTGCCAGAAACGATAATGTTCGCTTGTTTACTCTTACCGAAGTCTTAGAGGTAAATGGCGAACCAGGGAATTTTACGGTAAAACTTAAGCAAAATCCTAGATATATCGATCCAGACAAATGCACAGGATGTCAAAAATGCATGGATGAATGCCCTGTTGAAGTGACGTCAGAATATGATATGAATCTTGGTGTCCGAAAAGCAATCTACCTTCCTTTTCCACAAGCAGTACCTCAGATTCCTCGCTTAGATAAAGAGAACTGTATTGACTGTGGCATGTGTGAGCTGGTATGCCCTGCTGAAGCAGTGAATCATGAAGATTTTGAAAAAATCTTCGAAATCGAAGTTGGTTCGATAATCGTAGCAACGGGTTTTGATGAGTTTAATCCTGAACCATTAAAACAATTTGGATATGGATACTACGAAAATGTTGTTACATCACTTCAATTCGAGCGAATGATGCATCCTACAGGTCCAACTCAGGGCAAGATAGTGAGACCTTCTGATGGAAAAGAACCACGCAGAGTATTATGGGTTCAATGTGTGGGCTCTAGGAGTGAAAAAGAAGTCGGCAATAAATTCTGTAACCGGGTCTGCTGTATGTTTGCATTAAAACAAGCTAGAGCCTATAAACTGCAATCAAAAGGAAAAGGACAGGCAGACCTTTGCTATATAGATATAAGATCCTCAGGAAAACTGTACGAGGAATACTACAGGGACACACGAAATAATTATATGCCTAATTTAATTCGCGGTAAAGTGGCGGAAATTCAAGAAAACGAAGAAACAAAAGACTTAATCATCTGGGTTGAAGACACTAATACTGGAGAGGTTTCTCAGATCAAAGATGTTGATCTTGTTGTCTTATCTAGCTCATTTGTTCCATCCGAAGGGACAAACGAACTATGCCAAACATTAAGCGTTGAAATTAGCGATGATGGATTTCCCCTGGAAGTCAACAGTTATCATCCAATCGAAACAACTCGACCTGGAATCTTTATGGCGGGTGTGGCAACAGGCTCAAAAGATGCTGTGGATACAGTTACTCAAGCAAGAGCTGCGGCATCGTCTGCAGTGAACCTTTTATCTGGTTCCCCACCATATATCAAATCATATGCACCTAAAACGGAATTAGAAGGTTCTGGCGAGATTCGACTTGGCGTTTTTGTATGTCACTGCGGTGGCAATATCGCAAATTACATCGATATAACAGAAGTCATGGAATATGCGAAGACATTACCTGGCGTGATCTACGTAGATAATAATGAATTCTTCTGTAGTGAGCCAGGGCAACAGCAAATCAGCGAGAAAATAAAGGAACTCAATATTAATCGAGTTTTAGTGGCGGCATGTTCTCCTTTACTCCATGAGGACACATTTAGGACTCTTTTAGAGTCTGCTGGAATAAGTAAGTACTATCTTGAATATGTGAACATAAGAGACCAAGCAGCGCAAGTTCATATGCAGACACCAAAAGAAGCCACCGAAAAAGCAAAGGACTTGATCAGGGCTGGCATTGCACGAGCACTACATCTTGAGATTGTGCCATATCGGATGGTATCAGTTGTCAACGAGGCTCTTGTTATTGGTGGTGGAGTTGCTGGAATGTCAGCTACCCTTGATTTATCTAATCAAGGATTCAATGTTCACCTCGTAGAGAAAGAATTGCAACTGGGTGGTCGTCTCAATTCTCTTTACAGAGTATTTCCAGAAAAAACTGAAGCTAGCCAAATTTTGGATGAATTAACTGCACAGATAACTAATGCTCCCAATATCTCGGTTTACCTTGAGTCTTCGTTGGAATCCCTTGATGGTCACATCGGTGATTTTACAGCTAAAATTAGGAGAAATAATGGAGCAAATACCGATATTAACGTTGGAGCTATTATCGTGGCTGTCGGAACAAATACATATACTCCCAAAGATGGCGAATACGGTTACAATACTGTTCCACGTGTTGTAACTTCTCTTGAATTCGAGGAACTGCTCAAAACTCGTAATTTTGATCAAGATCCAAAGCGCATTGTCTTTATTCAATGCGTTGGGTCACGAGAAGAAGACGGAAACAAATACTGCTCCCGAGTGTGTTGCGGCGTATCACTGAAAAATGCGCAGAACGTTAGAGAACTCTTTCCGAACTGTCAAACCTTTGTCCTCTTTAAAGAGGACCTACGACCTGTTGGAAGGTATATGGAAGAGTTTTATCTAACTACAAGAAAGCAATATCGTACCAATTTTATGCGATGGACAGAAGAAAGACCCCCAATGGTTACGGAAGCCCAAAATGGTAATGCTCTGGTGCAAATATACGATACCCTTTTACGAACTACATTCGAGATAGACGCCGATTATATAGTGCTAGCGGTAGGACAAGAACCTCCTGAAGGCTTTGATGAACTGTGTAAGATAACAGGGGTTACTCGCTCTTCTGATGGTTTTCTTGAGCCTATCCACATAAAATTCAAACCTGTTGAAACACGAAAAGATGGTGTGTACGTAGCAGGGACCATTCTATCTCCACGAAGCATAAGCGACTCAATAGTGTTAGGTAAAGCCGCAGCGTCGGCAGCAAGTGTGCTTTTACAACAGAAAGAGATTCAACTTGAACTAATCAAGGCTGTATGTGACGAGAATCTTTGTAGCGGATGTAAGGTGTGCGTAATAGCCTGTCCATATGATGCTATAACTACTAAAGAAACTGAAGCAGGAGAACTCGTTTCGGTTACTGATGAAATTGAATGCAAGGGCTGCGGATCCTGTATTGTAGCATGTCCCTCTGGCGCTAGAGAACTTCGATACTGGCGGGATGAGCAATTCTATCCACAAATTGAATCGCTTTTAGCTGAAAGCAAGCAAAAATCATTACTTCTTGTTTTTGCTTGTGAAAAATGTGGATATGGTGCTGCTGACTTAGCTGGACTTTCAAAACTTCAATATGACTATCGTACTCGAATTATACGCGTGCCATGTACTGGTCGTGTTGACACACCGTGGTTACTTAAAGCATTTTCACTCGGCGCAGATGGCGTCGCAGTAGTCGGATGACACAAAGGCGACTGTGCATATATTGACGGCAACCTACAAGCAGAAAAATCCGTTGGATTGGCTGAGAAACTCCTTGAAACTATGGGCTTTGGTGAAGGCAGAACTGTAATGTACTTCCTTTCATCTGCGGAAGCAGAAAAATTCAGAGAAGCAATGCAAACTTTTGGCGAAAGTATTTCGAAACTTGGACCCAATCCGTCGCGCATAACTCAAACTAGAACGGAATGATCTCTCTCGGGAAACCCTTTCGGGACTGAGAGAAGGACTGGCTCCCTACGCAGGGATGCTTCTTATATATAACTTTCATAAGAATATCTTTCCATAAGACAATTAGGAGGACGTATCAATGGGTAAACTTGAAGATTATGAACTTCCAGATGACCTATATTATACAACTGAACATTCTTGGGCAAAAGTAGAAGGAGATTCTGTCGTGGTCGGCGTAACCGATTTTGCGCAGGCTATGGCTGAAAAGATTCAGGCTGTGCAATTACCTTTTGAAGGCGAGTCAGTAGAGTTCATGAAACCTTTTGGAACACTAGAAAGCGGCAAGTGGACAGGCAAGATTTATGCCCCAGTCTCAGGTGAAGTTACTGCGTTCAATGAAGGATTGTGGGATGATGCCTCACTTGTCAACAAGGATCCCTACAGCGCTGGTTGGATGATCAAAATTACTCCATCCAATTTGGATGAAGATCTTTCAAAACTTATGAAAGGTGGCACTGACGAATTTGTTCAATGGCAACTTGCCGAAATTGAGCGTGTAAAGAAGGAAGTAGAGGAATCAAAGAAGGAATAGGATTTGGAAAACGAAAAGGTAATAAAGATTTCAGATCTAGACTTGAGCCTCGCAGAGGAATTTATCGAGGACATGTCATTTGATCTCTTTGCTTGCTATCAGTGTGGCACATGCACTGGTAGCTGTCCTGTAGCACGGTTCGGTGGCGAAGAATTCAGTCCGAGAAATATCATTCGACTTATCATGTTGGGGGATCGAGAAGCAGTATTGCGCAATCCGCTCATTTGGTTGTGCACAGGCTGTTATGTATGCGAGGAACGTTGCCCTCAAGATGTAAAACCTCCAAAGATCATCGTTCACCTCAGGAACATTGCGGCTAAGGAGAACATTATACCAAGCGTATGGTCAGATATCGCAGCCAATATCTTAACATTTGGTCTTATGAACGAGATTGGGGAGTTCGAGAACAAAGTCCGTAAAACTCGTTTCAAACTTCCTGAACTACCAACTCCTGACGCTGATACAATGCGAAAACTCGCTGAAAAGATTAAGTTTGACAGATTAGTCCATTATAAACCTCCTGAAGAAGAAACTGGTGAATAAAAGTGAAGTACGCTCTTTTTCTAGGTTGTACAATTCCCGAAAAAATGAACGGCTACGAAACCTCTTCCCGCGTGGTCGCAAGGGAACTTGGGGTAGAACTGATCGATCTCCCTAATTCAGGATGTTGTGGTTCTCCTATCGTTCGCTCAATGGACGAACAATATTGGACGTTATTGTCAGCTAGAATTTTAGCTACAGCCGAAGAAATGGGCTTGGATCTTTGCTGTTTATGCAACGGCTGCGTAGGCTCAATCATGCATGCAAATGAGTACTTGAAGAAGGATAAAATCGCAAGGGAACGTATTAACGATATTCTGTCAGACTTTGATCTAGAATATAAAGGCACACTTGAAGTGAAACATCTTCTCAAAATTCTTTATGAGGATGTTGGACTTTCACGAATAAAGGAACACCTTGAGATACCGTTTAAAGACGGGCTTAAGATTGGGGCATACTATGGATGTCACATGCTTCGCCCTTCTGAGCTTACGCACCATGGAGACCCCGAGCGACCTACGCATATGGATGAAATCATAAATCTTACGGGAGCTATTGCATCAGATTATGAGGGGAAAATATCCTGCTGTGGAGCCCCCGTCTTAAGTAATGCCCCGGAGATCGCTTGGCGTCTGACACATCGTATCATATCTACTGCGCACGACGCAGACCTTAAGGGTCTCATAACAATATGTCCATTTTGCTCTCTTAGCCTCGATTTAAATCAGATCAAGGTTAAAGAACTCTGGGAACTTGACTATGATATCCCTGTTCTTCACCTACCGCAACTGTTGGGACTTTCAATGGGCTATGGGGTCAGAGAACTTGGCATATTTGAAAACAGAATTAAGAGTGCGATGAAATTCCCTCGATTTCTTTTAAAAAATGAATGATAGAAGCATAGCCTTATCAAATACTTAAAATATGTGATTAACTCATGATCGAATTTGAGCGAAGTCTAAAGTTTGCAAAAGAACTGGACTTGATGGATCCATTAGCTAAATTTCGAGCAATGTTCCACTATCCCAACTCCATAATCTATTTTTGTGGCAACTCATTAGGTCTTCAACCAAAAACAGCAAGAACTGAAATAGATAGAATCCTAAAGACATGGGAGGAGATTGGTGTTGAAGGATGGTTTCATGGGTCAAAAAACTGGTTTTCCTATTCAGATGATTTAGTAAACAGCTTGGCACGAATTATAGGTGCACATCCAGAAGAAGTTTCAATAATGAACTCTTTGACTGTCAATCTTCATCTTCTTCTAGTAAGTTTTTACCGTCCTACTTCAGACAGACACCGAATATTGATTGAAGAACATGCTTTTCCAAGTGATCAATATGCTTTAAAATCCCAAATCCGTTTTCATGGCTATGACGTTAATGATTCTCTACTAGAAGTTAAGGCAAGAGCTGGTGAACATACGCTTAGGACAGAAGACATTATTGAAGCAATAGATGAATCTATCGCCTTAGTCCTTTTTTCTGGAATCAACTATCTTACTGGTCAAGCATTTGACATGGAAGCCATCACTAAAGCTGCCCATGCAAAAGGGGCAGCTGTTGGCTTTGATCTTGCACATGCAGTAGGAAATATCCCTCTTGAATTGCATGATTGGAATGTAGATTTTGCCGTTTGGTGTAATTATAAGTATCTTAACGCTGGTCCTGGTGGAATAAGTGCCTGTTTTATACATAAAAACAACTTTGAGAAAGATCTCCCTCGATTTGATGGCTGGTGGGGTGGGGAACGTGAGACAATGTTCCTAATGGAGCCAGATATCAACCCAGCGCTTGGAGCTTCCGGTTGGCAAATAAGTACTCATCCTGTGCTTTTATTAGCAAGTTTGAAAGCAGCGTTAGACGTTTGGGATAAGTTAGAGGACCTCTCCCTATTTTATAAGAAAAGAGATTTGTTAACTGGCTATTTAGAATTCTTGATAAAAGAACTAGGTCCTGAAAATTACGAGATAATTACCCCTTCAAAAGCTAATGAGCGAGGATGCCAACTCTCAATTCGAACTCTCAAAAATGGTAAAAAATTATTTAATACATTGATAGATCGGGGGGTAACCGTTGATTGGAGGGAGCCTGATATAATCCGTGTTGCCCCCAATCCTTTGTACAATACATTTGAAGAAGTTTTTTTGTTTGCTGAGATACTTGCAGAAGCAGTACAATGATTTCATCACTTGTTGATTGTTCCTGTAAAAGGTAGCGGGATAACCTAAGAGAAAGTTTGTAAGGCGCTATCCTCACTCTTCTGTTTTGAATACATATTCACCATAAGGATTTCCAGCACACATTGCTTTAGGACGTTCCCATTTAGCCTTTGGGTTTAT
This sequence comes from Candidatus Borrarchaeum sp., assembly GCF_019058535.1. Taxonomy (NCBI): domain Archaea; kingdom Promethearchaeati; phylum Candidatus Borrarchaeota; class Candidatus Borrarchaeia; order Candidatus Borrarchaeales; family Candidatus Borrarchaeaceae; genus Candidatus Borrarchaeum; species Candidatus Borrarchaeum sp. The sequence continues at coordinate 8,559 of NZ_JAHPYX010000048.1, read as the reverse complement.
GGTCTTACAAACAATATCTACAAAGGGTAAGACCCAATCGCTGAGATCTTTGTACGAAGTTTTAAACGGAGACTTTGTGACTTTAACTCTAGCAATTGTTTTAGACCGCTCAAGCCAAGTATATTCGTACCCACAGAGCTCATACCAGATGTCCCACCACTTTGCCCATGCTTCAGCATCATTGCCCTCTATTTTGAAAGCTGCTAGAAACGTGGCGGTAAGATTATTTATTCTATCCTCCATTTTGCAGAGCCTTTCATATACTTTAAGTGCTGTAGCTGCACCGCATTCCTCGCGGATTGCATATAGATAGCCTTTATGGATGGAGATATAGGCTCTGATAGCAAAATCGTATTTTAGTTCCAAAGGTATCATTATTTTCTTATCCATAGTTTCCTCATCTCCCTTCGACTGAGTAATTTTTTAGCGCCCCTTACTATGATGTCAAAAAATCCGATGCCTGTGAACATGAATTATTGGGCTCTGCTTCGTCGCGAGTTCTTCATAGTCAGCATCATGACTCCGATTGGGACGGCGTGCATCATCACCCACTATATATTGTATCTTAATCTTAAAAATGTATTTTTTCAGATTATTTCACTCTTTTCTGTGTATACGAGCTACCATCAGTATCAATAAAACGAAAAAACAAGTATTTTTCTCTTCTAAGAACTTGTAAAATAAAAAGATTTTATGAGAAATACGAAAATGAGGAGTCCATCTCATCAACGCTTGAATAGTCATCACTGAGACTTGACGGGTGGCTTGCAGTTTTAAACCAGTTGATCAGCTGTTCTTCATTCGTTTCTGTTATAACTTTATTCTTTTTAAGAAGTTCTTTGAAGGTTCTCTCTCTTATAGGGATCGGTAATCTAACGCCTGTCCTTTTTTTGACTTCCCAACGCAATTTAGAAAGTACATAGCGAACAGGGAACTTCTTCAAGCGTTTACTGATTTCTTCGCGCCCCATGATTCCCAATTTGATAGATTCCTGTATAACCCTTTCATTATCGCACATTGTATTAACAAAGCAGTCTTCATGAATTACATGATGACCCTGTACCACAATAACGTTGCTAATAGAAACTTTTTCACCGCACAGAATACATCGCAACTTGACGCCATCCCTTAATGCCTGCGAAATCAACTCTGAAATTACTGTGTATGGTTCTAAGCTAATAAAAGGATCATGATTACAGGGCAGAGGATCTTCATATTCATCTTCCATCAAATTTCCACTCCGTGCTTTCTCAAACGAAACAAAGAATATATTCGTGTTTTAAATACGTTTCCAAATAAACACTATTTCAATAAAACCTATTTCGTAATCCCTAAATCTTACACTTTACAACAACAAAAAAACCTTTGGGCAACTATTTTAATGCGAATATTCAAAGAACCTTTGAGCAACTATTTTTCCCCGGTCGCCCCCAAGAACATTAGGAATGTGTCATACATCTTTTTAATGCGAATATTCCTGAAATGTGCCAGTTGAAAGAATCGATACAAATCGTCTACGCCCATTGGTTTTTCATCTTCCCAGATCCACTCTTTCCCAAATTTTTTGTATCCGTAGTTGAGAATCCCTAGCAATCCAGCGCGATAGGGCACTATGGCAAGTACCTTACCTTTCGGTTTAACAACTCGTCTCATCTCTGCTAATGCTAAGCTTGGTTTTTCAAAATGTTCTAGCAAACCAACGCTCCATACCGCATCAAAAGTGTTCTCGCTAAACGGTAAGTTGAATGCATCCGTCACAACGAATTTAGCAAGTGGATTTTGAGCAGAATATTTCTTGGCTAATTGCAAGGCAGAGGCTGAAAAATCAGCACCAATTACATCTATACCTTTTACACGTATTTTCAGCGAGCATTGCGCAGTGCCACATCCTACTTCTAAAATTAAGCCTTTGATTCGCTTTCTAGCAAAACGTGCAAATGTAGAGGAGAAATAATGCTCCCTTAAAAAGTAGATAAGCGAATGAAGAGTAGACTGGCGAACATGTTGTTTTTCCCAGACTGAGTCCCATGTATCCTTACTCATTAAAAATCCTCAGAACTTATTTGCCTAATAATTGCCTAAATACTACTCGAAGATAGCCTGGGCCAACTTTGAAATATCGTAACTTAGAAGTCCCTCCTCCTCTCCTATGATAATGAATTGGAACCTCTATAACCCTAAAATCCTTTTTGTAAATTTTTAGATGAATTTCTGGATGTATTTCAAATCCTTCAGATTTAAGTTCTACTTTTTCTATTGCCTTCTGTCTCATAGCACGAAATCCCGTCGTTAAATCATTTACAAAAGTCCGCAAGAAGAGCTTGCTTAATACATTATATAAGCCACTTATGATAATTCGGGATCGAGGCATGTCTGCCCTCCCTCCCTTCATATAACGAGATCCGATAACCAAGTCTGCTCCGTTTTTAATTCCTTGAATGAGCTTAGGAATTTCTTTAGGATCGTGTGAGAAGTCCCCATCCATTGTAATAATAACATCATTGTTTTTCGCAGCCTTGATTCCCTCTCGCAATGTTAAACCGACGCCACACACTCCATCCGCTCGGAAAACCGGCGTAAGGTTTGTCATCTTCTTTGACAATTCTTTGAGAATAGTAGTTGTGTTATCATTACTATTATCATCAACGATTATTATTTGATTTTGAATCTTTAATTGACGCAATACATTATCTATATCGTTCACAAGTTTTTCTATGTTTTCTTCTTCGTTATGCGCAGGAACTACGACCGCAACCTTCATTAATGTCTTCTCCAGAAGAAATCAAGCGTAAATTCTCTTTTTCTACTCCAATGTCGTCCTATAGATTAAGAACAATTAGATAATGTCGTCTCTTTTAACTTAATCGGTGTGAGTTCTTTTCAAAAAAGAAGTTTGTTCAGTTAAGAAAGAGAAAAGGAAATGACATTACATCAACTTAATCTCTTCATATGAACGGATCAGTCTAGGAAGTATTTCAAAAACTTTTTTTACTGCTGGAACAACTTTAAATCGCTGGGAATTCCAATCTGCTTCAATTAAGCCGCGCCATTCAAGCCAGTATAATCTAAGTTTTGTTTTATATCTGCCTAACTCGACCATGTCTGCAATTTGCTCTAAAGCATTGTTCTCAGTACCAATACGATCGATTATACGCAGTAATGAACTTGCACGTAGAATGTTAATCAACAAAAGTATGAGAAGCGGTCTCATCATGCCATTGCCTGTCTTGGCTGAAATTGGTATGATCGGGTATCCAGTAAGTCCTAGAAGCCCTCTTATTTCTTCAACGCTCTTTGCCCCAGGTAAATCTTGTTTATTAGCTGCTATCACGCAGGGAATTGATGCAACAATCTGTATTTCTTGCATCTCTTGCCAGATTTCATTGAAATTTTCGATATTAGGATTTGCGGAATCTACCATGAAAATCATGCCGTCAGCCCCTTCAGATAAGATTTGCCGCAAAATCGAGAACCTGACAAGTCCAGGCGTTCCAAAGAGAAAAGCTGGAATGCCTAAAACATCTACTGTCCCATGGTCAAGAGCAACTGTGGTTCCTGACTTATCTAACGAAATAGCTGATTCTTTGGCAAGTGATTGTACAAGGGTAGATTTCCCAGAACTGAACGCGCCCGTTATAATTATCTTCATATATGTCTCCCTTCAGCTAATTGTGTTATCTACAGTGATGCCTCTTTTTATCTATTGTGGAAAACAATATCACCAATATGTTAAAGCTGACTCTTTTGCTTGTTTCTTTTTTAGAGGATATTATGTCTTTATTACATCAAGCTAAGCTTCAAAAATTAATAAAGTCTCATTCTTCCTGAGGTTTTGTAACTCAAGTCCCGCATTCTTGCTTGATTCCAATTAGGAATTTGATGAATTGTATTATTGGGGAATTTTTCCTCGGCAATATGTTCAACAGTATAACCGACGTTATTTGTTTTTGTCATTTATGAAAGTTCTTTATCATTCTGTTGTGGACAAATGTCTTCTCAGGGGTTGTTTATTCTATACATTTTGATCGTTATGTAAACTCGCTTGCCATTAACTATTTATATAAGAAACGATCAGATATTTGCCAATTTCCTAAAACATTCACATTGTTTTACATATATAAAATAAAAATAAAAAATTTAAAATTTGGGGAAAACAATGTCAAAAACATTCGCGCGTGATGCAACAGGTCTTGTCCGAGAGATTGGTTGGTTTACAGCTATGACAACTGTTATGTGCTACGTTATCGGCGGTGGTATCAATTTGCACTCAGTAAGGGACTTCCCAGGTGCTGGATGGGGGGCTAACATTCCACTTGGTTTTGCAATCGGAGCTATTCCAGCGGTTTGTACTGCATGGGCATTTGCACTTATGGCGACTTCTATGCCACGTTCTGGTGGTCCTTACGTGTGGGTATCCAGAGTTCTGGGTCCATACGCAGGCTTTGTCGCCTCCTGGGCTTGGTGGTTTGGTACAGCTACAGCATACGGCTCATTAGCGGTTTGGGACGTCTGGTTCTGGGGATTATGTCTACAGTTAGCAGGCGCATCCACAAACAATGTTGGTACCTATAACGCAGGAACCGTTTTGGCTAATAATCCTGTCGCATGGATCGTTGTCGGTCTTGTTATATTAGTCATATTCTGGGCTCTGGCGATATTAGGTGTTGACATTTACGGCAAAGTGCTCAATGCCATGTTTATCGTCGCTGTCATTGGAAGCTTCATCACGATGGGTGTATATGCGGCTGCAGCAGCCGGAGGCGGAGAGGCCGCAATGGCAACGGCTTGGAACGCCAGCCCGTTCGGAAATCCCGCTACTCAGTTCTACTATGCTAGCTATGACCAGGTAATGGCCGCTGGAGCGCCTGGATGGACCGCTCCGTTCTCATGGTCGGCTACGCTTACATTCATGGCTGTCGGTGCAATATGGGCTTACATCGGTTATACTGCTACCGCCTTCATTGGTGGTGAAGTAAAGACACCAAAGAGGAACATGCTCATTGGCCTAGGCTTAGGTACAATCCTGATCGCAGTATATTATGTCACAATTTCCCAACTAATGTACGGATCAGTCGGAAACTTCGTGAAAGCCTACGCGTATTGTGATGCCAATGGCATCGTAATAAACGGGAATTCTCCTAGCGTAGTTGCAGTGTTACCAACATTTGCGGCGATTTTAGTGCATGGAAACCCTGCCCTAGCTGTGTACATAGCAATTACAGGAGCTATTTGGCTGGCCAACGATATCCCGCCATTTCTGATCACAAGCAGCAGAACACTGTTTGCTTGGGCGTTTGACAGAGCGTTTCCGCTAAGATTTGCGGAGGTAAGCGATAGATGGCACAGCCCGGTCTGGGCTGTTAATTTAACGGCGATCTTAGGTGTCCTCGGAGTCTTCCAAACTACAGGTGAAGACATGGGTGTTACACCTATTCTAGGAACTTGGTTTGCCGTGGTAGCAACGCAGACGTTCATGGACGTCGTCATGATGTGGACTGGATGTCTAACAGCCATGATGTTACCGTACCTGCGAAAAGATCTCTTCGAGAAGGGCGCATCGTTCAAAATTGGACCATTACCGCTTTTAGCGGCCTTAGGGTTCATCGGATTTATCGCTAATACATACGTACTCGTAGTAAGTGCAGGCGCTCTAATACCCGGTGGTGTGCCCGTGCTCATGGTGTGGTTCACGCTCTCTATCTTAGTATGGCTCTATATGCAAACTAAGAACAGAGATATGGGTATCGATGTCGATACAATATACGCAGAGATCCCGCCTGAATAGCGATAGCACCAGCCCATCAAAATCTCTCTTTTCCTCTTTTTTTTATTCTTACGCAGCTAAAACGAATCTATAATACTCTGTTTTTTGCCCATTAAACTCAACTTTCCTTATCGAAAAACATTTTAAAAAAACTGTATTATTAGAGGATGAATTCGTAAAAGGTGCAACAAGTACTCAAGAAAACTGACACAGTGAACATAAAAATTGACCTATATGGAGGTAGTAACATGACAAGAACCAGAGTTTTCTTTACTACAGATGTACATGGATCAGAGCAATGTTGGCGTAAATTTCTCAATGTTACAACATTTTATAAAGAGATTGACGTAGCTCTACTTGGTGGGGATACTACGGGTAAGGTTATTGTCCCGATTGTTGAACAAAACGATGGATCATGGAAGGCGTCGTTTAATAAGGATTATCACGTAAAAACCGAAGAGGAACTTCAAGAAGTAGAGAGAATCATACGCTACTGTGGCTCATATCCCTTTCGAACTACGCCAGCTGGTGTGGAAGAACTTGAAAATGATAAAAAGGCCTTAGATACGTTATTTGATGAGGTCATCGTTTCAGAAATTGAACGTTGGATGGGTCTAGTTGAGGAAAAGGTTCCAGAACATGTAAAAGTGATTGTGAACCCAGGTAACGATGATAGTTTTTTAATTGATGATGTCATCCGAAAGGCTGAAAGGGTCATTTATCCTTTAGACGATGTGGTTTATCTCGATGATACTGAAAATCATCCAATGATAAGTTTAGAGTGGGTGAATCCAACACCTTGGGACTCTCCTAGAGAATGTTCCGAAAAAGAATTACGGAAAAAAATCGATAAATTATTTGACATGGTCGAACCAAGTGATTATAGAAAATTAATTTGTAATTTTCACACTCCGCCATATGGTACCCGTCTCGATGAAGCACCAAAACTGACCAAAGATCTAAAGACAATTCAAGTTGCGGGTCACCAACTTACCCAACCGGTAGGTAGTAAAGCCGTACGCGAGGCAATTCTTGAAAATGAACCTTTACTTGGCATTCATGGCCATATCCACGAATCTGCAGGAGCTGTAACGCTTGGCAAAACACAACTTGTAAATCCAGGTTCTGAATATGGTGAAGGCATCTTAAGGGGATACATCATCGATTTAACAGAAGATGGCATTGAGAAGTTCTGGGGAACAAGAGGATAAACAACTTCAAAGAGTAGAGGAATTTCATGCAAAGTTAGTTATACACTCTATTCATCAAAGACCTTGAAATGCTATTGATTGTCAATGACACAGCTAGAATCAAATACTGAAACAGCTATTTTCGAGAAGCCAAGCTATTCCTCTTTCTACTTAAAAATATTTTAGGGCTGGTCTTTCTATTAATGGGAATTGATAATAATTATAAAGTGTGGATCATATACATAATTTCACATCTCGGATCGTAAGGTTAGTTGTTCAACAAGGATGATAATAGAAAACATTGGATGCCAAAGGTAGCTTGTGAGGATTTAATTTGAGTAAAAAGACCTATGAAAAAGATAAAATCATTTCAGCCAAAAGTTTAGGAGGGGTAGCAGCTGTTTTACTTATAATAGGCGTGTTTATAATTCTTGCTTACCCCTATATCGGAATTTCTATGATTTTTATAGGTATTGGATCGCTGATCTATACAATGAGGACTCAAAGAGGCAGAATTGAAACTCTCGCCGAAGAGGACTTTGTTGATTATTTAAGAACAAGGGTTAAGAAAAATAAAGGCATCGCAATCTGGTATGACATACAGGAAGACGTGTCTCTCTATAAAGCTAAGGCTAAGTATATTCTTACAGGTAATACTGGGAAGGCTGATGGTGTCTTCCTCGCGCGCATAGCGGCTGTAATGACACCACAATGGGATGTAGTTACCATGATCTTTAATTTTAAAGATTGGGTAACAAAGTCAAATGTAGTTGACGTTGTGAAATCTGCAGAAAGATACATGCTGGAGAAAAAAGTAAAATTTGCGTTCGTTATTGTAAATGGACGCGGATTTGAGCGTCCAGCAAAAGACGTTACTTTAAATGTAAGAACACGGGAAATCGGATTGGTACTTTCCGACCCAAAGCGCAAAATCATAGTGCGGGCAGATACATGGTTGAGCAAACAAATCCTCAAAATGTTAAAACTCAAGGATTTTAAGACGCTGACGACGGAAAGAGAGTTTGAGTTTGATTAACTGATTGATTGGCTCATTAAATAAGCCAGAATGATTTTTTAGTTGCCTTCAAAAATTTCTGGTGTTTCCACGTCAAGGTTCCACCAAGGTTTACTCCACTTTTTGTCAGATTTAGGAAGCTGTTCTAAAAGATCTTCAATTTTGGTCGTAATGTCGGATATTTGATTGGGTGATGCTCCAGTTGATTCAAGAAAATCTTTATTATGTAAGATATTCGCAAGGTTTAAGCGAACAGTTTTAAGGATTTTTTTATCCGAGAGGATTTTCTTCAACTTTTCTACATCAATTGCTTCTGGTCCTTCATCAAGAGGATGATCAAGGAAGGCTGCACTCACATCTTTTATATCTTTCTTTTCCATCCCTATGACAATCTTATCTTTATTATAATGATCGTAGTGAAGTTGCCTATATAAAACTCCTGCTGCTTCTAGCTCAGGAATGACATCTTTGCCCATATCCAATATAAATTGGCATTTCGTGGCGATCATTTTTTCTAGACCGATAGTATATAACAGTTTTTTCGGGTCTTCTTTGAGTTCATCCTCGACATTAACCGTGTGCCTCATGTC
>NZ_JAHPYX010000047.1:0-3744 GCF_019058535.1 Candidatus Borrarchaeum sp. | reverse complement strand
TCTTATCAGATCATTTAGAAGCACATGCCTTATGTGCAAGGGCTGAAGCACAACATATTTTAGCTGTAAAAGAAGATAGAGCCCAGAATTTTGCTCATGCCGCCCAAATTTATGCTGGAGCATCAATTCTTTTTAAGAATGCATCTAACCTTTTTTTGGTTAAGAATAATTCTGAAGAAGCTAATGGTCGATCAAAATTTGAACTAGGATATTCATGTAACTCTATGGCATTAGCTACTGTAAATGACGACCCCTGTGAAGCTATTGGATATTGGAAACGTGCTATGCATCATTTTGAGACTGGCTCGCGTTTGTTTCCCTCAGATCGTATTGATGAAATGTCAACAACTGCAAACAATTTGATAACGACACTTGAACAAAATCTAAACATGGCCAGTAAAAATTGTGTAGGAACTCCATATTCAGCCGAAGATGTTACTGATTTTGAGGCTAAAGTAGTCGCAAGTGAACCACGGCCAATCATCCAACCTAAACGAGGTCAGCCTTCCATAATAGTAGAGCAACCTGTAGAACAGCCTGTTATAACAGAAGAGGCAGTCGAAGTAGAAGATGCAGTTGAAGTAGAAGAAACCAGAGTAGAAGAAACCAGAGTAGAAGAAACCAGAGCAGAAAAAGCCAGAGTAGAAAAAGCAGTTGTAGTTGAGAAACTGGCTGAACGTATTGAACTGGGTGCGCCTCTTGCGGAAGAATCAGTAAGTGAATCTGGCGTAACACCAATAGTCCCTATCCCTGGAACGCGTTATGCTGCACAACTTCAAGCAGAAGGAGGCGGAAAATATATTCTAAAAGTCTTTGCTGGAAAAGAATTGAAGAAGGAAGTCAATTTACGATCTACAGGGCACTACGATATTATGGGGAGTATAGCAAGTTCTGTATCCCTCAATATATCTCCACATATCCTGAGCAAGGTCGCACTTTCCCTTAAAAAACTGTTGCAACAAACTTAGTCTCAAAGAAAATCAGACATCCGTTGTATTTTCCTATTAACTACTTCTTTTTTTCAGTATGATCATAACTATCCTTTAATTTGAACTAGTTCTCAAAAGATACCATTTTCAACTGTTTCTGATCTCTAAATAAGTTTTCTCTGGGCACTTACAACAAATATGCCCCGTATTTTTTAGACCCTTTGTGATAATCTTGGGTGTCTACTCTTACGCGCGCGAAACGGTAAGATTCCAACTCGCTACCCCCACACAAAGTCAATCTTCAACACATGACCTCCACCCATGACTGACCTTACCTACTTGTACTGGAAAACCAAATAATTTATAAGGAAGTGATGCTGTATAAAAGATTTGGACACAACCTAAATTTAGGTAGTGTTCAAAGAAAAGTATTGAACACATAGATCCAAATATTTGGAGGAAATATATATGGCTAGATTGGCAATTGCCCCAGTTCGAGACCTTATGAAAGAGACCGGTGCAAAATTAGTCGCGAAAGACGCTGTAATGAAATTAGTTGAATATTTAGAGGGCCAAATTGAAGCTATCACTTCAAAGGCTGTTGGACTCGCAAAACACGCCGGCCGAAAGAAGGTCATGATGAGTGACATCAATCTTGCAATAAAGTAGTTGAGATAAACTCGTCTAAACTTCTTTTTTTTTCCTTTTTTTCCTTATAATCTTTAGATCAAGTGTTACAATTTCAAAAACAAATATTGTTTGGTCTTTTTTAGAAACTACAGCATATTAGTTCTTTAATTCAATTAAACTAATTCAAGAAAACCAAGACAAAAGCCAATACAAATATATCTTGATCTGTGCTACTGAAGAACAGTTCCTTGTATAACAGTGTTTGTTTTTCGTAATCTCTAAATTAGTTTGGTTGGAATATAATATGAAACATTATCTGAGAATCGGTGGTGTCGTTGAATTATCAACAGTTGACATCCCCCAACGAGCATGTAGTGTGGTTTTTTTAGCAGGCTGTAACTTCGATTGTGTTTTCTGCCAAAACTCGACATTAATTCCAGTTAATTCAGGCGAATTAATAGAACTCACTAAGTTATTAAATGTGATTTACAAGAATATCCTGATAGATTCTGTTTCAATTACCGGTGGTGAACCCCTTTTACAACCTACGTTAATTCCTCTCTGTCAGGAATTAAAAAAAAGTTTCTATGTAAGCGTGGATACCAATGGATCACTTCCGAGGGTAACATCTGAACTTGTTAATATTGTAGATCGAATCGCCTTAGACTTAAAATGTGAATTTTCCCGCTATACATCGATCACTCAGACATCTTCGAATACATTAGAAAATGTTATGCAGAGTTTTAATATAATTAACTCTTCAAGCGTTGTCGATTTTGAAGTGAGAACAACGGTTGTTCCTGAACTTATTATGAAAGATGACATTGAAGCAATCTCAAGATTTTTAGCTAGTCATTCTTTTCGCGGCGTATACGTATTACAGCAGTTTTGGAACGAAGGAGATGTACGAGAACTAAAAAATATAACCTCTCCAACAAGAAATAAACTAATTGAGTTAGCAGAAGTATCAATAAATCAGGGTGTGCAAAAGGTTGCAATAAGAACACGAGAAAAAGGATACGAACTCATTTCATAAGCAATGACGTTGAAAAATAAAAGAAAATTGGAAAAAAAGTTACAAAAATCTATAGGATTTTTAGTTTGCCGATGTTGTTTAGCGTTTGAGTCATCTCTTCAACGGCTCTAGTGAATACATTAACCTCTGCGCAGTCAACGAAATACATTTTGAGACGTTCTTCGCTGATACCCATTTGACCAAGTAATATTTGGAGCAGATTTACTCGGAGGTCACCGATTTCACTGCCTTTAAGGAAGTGACACCTCTCTTTTAGACAACCAATTACAAGCACGCCATCTGCTCCCTCTTGTAGTGTTGAAAGAACTAACTGTGGGTCAACACGAGAGATACAGGGTACCCGTACAATGTAAACACTAGGATCATATTGAAGCCCCATAAAACCTGCTTCATCTGAAGTACCATATGCACATTCATCGCAAAGGAATGCAATAACTTTCTTTTCAGTACCAGCATTGTATAGTAGACTATTGATTTCAGCCTTTAGTTGTTCTTCAGAGTAGAACTTGAAACTGATCGCTGCAGATGGACAAGCTGAAACGCATAGACCACATGCATAGCATTTAGCATCTAAGACTTCAGCAGGTCCTAACTCGCCATCTTCTTTTACTCCCATCTCTATGGCGGAAAAAGGACATACTTGCTCACAAATTCTGCAGGTGCTGCATTTCTCTTGGTCTACCCAGGCTGTGACCTTATCTTTCTCCATTTCGCGGGTTTGCATGAGCTTGGCAGCCCTGATGCTCGCTGTACCCGAATATGCCATCGTAGTTGGTATGTCCATCGGTGTTATTGCACAACCGGTTGCAAATATTCCTGCAACGTTCGTCTCGACGGGGCGAACTTTAGGATCAAGAGGTTTAATGAAGCCATATTCATCCAGTTCAACACCTAACATCTTAGCAAGTTCTGTAGACCCTTTGGAAGGAACCATTGCCATTGATAAAACCACTACATCAGTCTCAAGAATATTAAATTCCCCAGTTAACGTATTCTCAACTTCTACGAGCAGTTTCTCGGTTCTCTGATCATCAACCACATAACTTGGTTTTCCTCTCAGGAAGACCACGCCTAATTCTCTTGCCTTTCGATAGTATTCCTCATAGTTCTTGCCAACTGGACGGATATCCATATAGCATATCGTTATGT
>NZ_JAHPYX010000046.1:0-13103 GCF_019058535.1 Candidatus Borrarchaeum sp. | reverse complement strand
TGAAATAAAAAATCTTTTAAGTTTCATTTGTTTTGTAATAGTTCTAGCATTTCACCAATTGTTATAATTTTTAGTTCTCTGAATTCCTTTAAGGCTAAAAGATGTTTATCACCTGTCACAATATATTCTGCTTTTCCATCATACGCTGTTCTTAACACAATATCGTTATCGGGGTCTTCTTTTATAACCTCAAAATTTGACTTTATTATTATGAAATGTGCTAGACTTGCTAAAGCTCTTGTAAATTCAGCGATTTCCCTTTCGTCTACATATTCTTGAAAATACTCTCGACTAGCTACATTTATGAATTCATTAAGGATTTCTATTGATAGAATTAGCATAAATTTATTCTTGTAGGCTTGACGTAAAAGTGTTCTAGGTTTACCTTTACTGATTAAGGCGGAGATTAAGACATTGGTGTCCAGGAGCACTCTGAGCATTCATCTACGCCTTTTTTCACTTTTCCTTTCTATAGTTTTGAATCTCTTCTAGAATTTCATCTTCTGTTAGCTTACGCTTGTCCGCTGATTTTTTATCTATCTCATCCCATAGAGTTTCCAGTTCGCGTTCCACATCCGGCAGTTCAAGTCTCTTCATGATTATTGTGTCTCCATAACCATAAACCAATAATTTTGTCTCAGGTGTTAATCCAAGCATATCTCGCAGTTTTTGCGGGATGATAACTTGTCCTTTCTCACTTATGGTAGTGATCTCAGGCTCACTCATCCATATCACCGTCTGACAATATTATTTTACGCTCTTGTCTAAAAGATACGTTTATTTCGCTTTTTTATAGCCTCAGAACATTAATAAAGATGCTGATTCTCAGGAATTCCTTTCTTTAATCTCTCTTTGATTTCCTCAAAAGATAGTGTAATCTCATCTCGACGTTCAGCAATAATAGCGAGGTCATGTAGATCTGCCAAGAGTTCTTCATATTCTTGGATTGGAAGAACTACTGCTGTTTTTTGGCCATTTTCGTCTACAATATATTTTGTTTGGGAGTTCGTGTCACTCATGTTATCATCCTTCTAATCTTAGTAAGATCTAATTCGGTTAAATGTTTTGTCACTATATTTCAATAGGGATAATTGCGGCGATGCTAATTTTTGTGAGTTTTCAGTTATTAAATAGAAGGATTTTATGAGTTTAAGGAAGAGTAAACGGTTAGTTTTTTTGCTTCAAGAGTGCTTCTTTCTATAGTCATATATGTCTAAGTGCAGTATTTTTTTGCTAGGGTCGAAAGGAAAATTTAGAGCTAGTCACAAGTTTCCTCTGAAACCTAGACGAATTTGCCCTTATGATAAGTTTAAAGACTTAGAGTTGAGATCAAATTAATAGAAGTGTGATTGGAGGAAAAGGAAATGAATTTTTTATTTGATCAAAACTTTACTAAAATGAAGGCACCTGAATTTCCTAAGTTTTTCGACTGGCTAAATACAGAAGAGGAGTTGTCTCTTGAAAAACTTAAAGGACACGTCGTTGTTCTGGATTTCTGGACCTATTGTTGCATTAATTGTATGCATGCGCTCCCAGTCCTTGCAGAACTTGAGAAAAAATATGAACACAAGCCTGTTGTGTTCATTGGAGTGCATTCTGCCAAGTTTGAAAATGAGCAACTTACACAAAATATAGAGCTGGCCATTGCGCGCTATGAGATCTATCATCCAGTTGTTACAGACGAGGAAATGACTATCTGGAGGAGTTATGGTGTTAATGCATGGCCTACTATCGTTATTGTAGACCCTAAAGGAGATATATTCTTTAGAAGATCTGGAGAGCCTCAAAAAGAGGCATTAGAAGACGTGATCGATATTCTCTTGGAGGAATATGCCAAGAAGGGAGTCCTCGCAAAAGAACCAATAGAAATTAAGTATAAACCTGTAGAGATCACATCAACACTAGCTTTTCCTGGGAAGATATCCATATCAGAGGATGGCAAGATCGCCTTAAGCGATTCTAACCACAATAGAATCCTTGTGACTGATCTTTCAGGGAAAATTGAACAGATCATCGGCAAAGGAGAGATTGGCTTCACGGATGGAGACTTTGAGACTGCTACTTTATTTAGACCGCAAGGTGTACTCTGGAAAGATGGAGATATTTTCGTTGCAGATACTGAAAACCATGCTTTGCGCAGAATAGATATGAAAAATCAAACAGTAATTACACTTGTAGGCACTGGAGAACAAGGTCCATGGCTTTCAGAAGGTGGGAAAGGCAGAGACATCGCCATTTCTTCCCCGTGGGATTTAGCCAGTAAAGATGATCTGATTTTCATTGCTATGGCTGGAAATCACCAAATTTGGGTGTACAATGTAGAAACTGAAATAGTTAGACGATTTGCGGGAAGTGGACGCGAGAATATAGTTGATGGAAAAAATCTTGAAGCACAGCTTGCGCAGCCAAGTGGGCTCTCGATATTCAGCAACAAATTGTACTTTGCAGATAGCGAGGTTTCAGCGATCAGAGAGGTAGATCTTACACAAAAGCAGGTTAAAACAATAGTTGGTCAAGGGTTATTTGTATTTGGACATCAGGATGGCCCTGTAGACCAGGCACTATTTCAACATCCTCTAGGCGTCTTTGCAACCGTTAACAAGATTTATGTTGCGGATACTTATAACGGCGCTATCCGTGTAATTGACTTGATGACAAAAGAAGTTTCTAGTCTTATAGGAAAACCCGGAATGAAAACCGTTTGTAAGGTTGACGACCCTGACTGTGATAAATTAGGCTTATACGAGCCAAGCGATGTTGAATTATTTGATAATATGTTGTATATAACAGATACAAATAATCATCTTGTCAGGGTGTACGATCTGGAGAAAAATATTCTACAAACGCTTGATATTAGAGACTAGAGCAAATTTTTTTGTTAGATTTACTTTTTTATTTTTTTCTTTTTTTGAGTTTTATTCTCGTTACGTATTAGAAGCGGTTATTTCATAGTCTGAAGCTACATCTTCCAAAATAGTATTCTTGAACCTAGTTCCATCTAAGATTGCACCACGAAGATCAGAACCTGTTAAATCTACATCTTCCATGTCGGTGTTAGTGAGATTAGCCTTACTTAAGTCACAATTAATCATTTTGGATCTGGAAAAATCAGCATTAGAAAAGTCTACTCCTTCAAAATTTGATCCTGAATAATCTGAATCTGTACTAAGACTACCAGTTAAATCGGTATTTCTTAAGTTTTGATTCCTGCAAAGGACTCCAACAAGATCTGCATAAGTGAGTGACGTATTCTCTAGATTTAGTTTTTCTAGGTTTGTATGGCTTAGTTTGAGTTGTTCACCTTCAGAACCTTTGGTTCCCACGTAAACTCCAAATATTGAACCTTCTTTCATGCCACCTTTAGTCACAAAAGTCTCCCATCTGCCACCAGCGCCACCTGAGTTTATAAATTTATGATGCTTTTCAAGTTCTATATCAAATTCTTCTTGAGTCATTGGTTCAGCTGATTCCCGTAAATGTACCATCATTTCGTATATTCTTGCCAAGTGAAAGACCTCACCAAGCGGAAATAAACTTCCCGCCGTCTAATGTGGATGTATTTATTATTATTGCCATCCTAATAAACCTTCAAGAATTATTTATAACTAAAAGAAAAAACCTCTGAAAATTAGGAGTGAAGGATTTGTTTTCAATAAGCGAGGCGTCCAGAAAAGGAGTAACTATGGATAAACATGCACCTACGATCGAAAATCAATTATTAACTGAGACATTGCTATTCGATAACGTGTTGCTAGCATCACCTCACCTAACATTCGATTTTGTTTATAAACGCATCTTACTTTTTGAAAACGAATTGTTTTTGTTTTTAATAGATACTGATGTGACCAAAACTGAGGAGTATCTCGATAGGTTGTACAATAGAACAATAGAGGAAGAATTCCCTGAATACCCCTATCTCTCAGCACTTGAAAATGCTGCCTTTACTATGATGAGCCGAAGTGAATCAATAGCTCGGTATGCCAGCGAGTTTTATGGAATAGATAGTGCAAAAATCGGTGCATTAGAAAAATATGAAGGGATGTTGAAGTTTTATAAGATGCTTTCACCTCAGATCATAAATCGCCAATATTCGCTTAAAGATTTACATGATGCTTATTCGGACAACCCTTTCAAGGATAGAGAGAAGGTATTTGATATCGTTAAAGCACTTTTCGAACGAAATGAAGTAGAGTTTGAAAAGTTTTGGATGTTAGTCCCGGAGGATGAGAAAGAATTATCGTTTCGGACCATAAATAGAGCCCCTTTGATTTACGATGCTTGTTTTTTGCGAAAGAACAATAATGTCTTTCCAGTGATTAGTTGTTTCGAGGAAGCGCAAGACCTTAATCCACTATTTTTCGCAAATCTTAAAGAAGTAGAAACCATCCGTGAATACTTGAAAATCGTAAAAGAAGATAAAACGTGTAAAGAACTAATAGACGCTGGAATTGAAAAGGAAATTTCTACAATATTGAATTTTGAACTTGTCATACCACCTATTGAACTTGAAAATGATCAGATCTTGAAAATACGAAAGGCAAAGGAAATAGAAACTTTACGAACATCTTTAGCAGATCTTACAAAAAACATTGAAACAGGAGAGTTCGAAAAGGCTTGTGCAATAAAAAAGGAACTTATCGAATCGGAATTGCCTGATAGCGTATCAACTATTATATTGGACTCCGTAAGAGAATTAACTAAATCAACCATTGAGACAATGAAAGTTTCTTATGGATGCACATTGGTTATTCCTCTAATGCTATTTCAGGGTCTCGAACGAGAGAAAATCAGCTTAATACTAAATAAAGAGACAAATGAATACTTACGTAGTCACCCACATTTTTATGTTCAAGAGCATCGAGATGAATACAAGAGTTTTGGAATTCGATCACTTCAGCTGTTGTTTGAGTCAGATAGCGGCACTGATTTTCATTTCTTCTTTTATAATTCCTGAACGTTGTCGACGTGTTTACAAAGAGAGGTGATCTTTACAGATTTTCTCAGAAACAACCAGATAATTGACTTCATTTGCTTTCTTAAAGCGCTGTGAGTGTCTAAATGAACTTTTTCCAAATAGATCGTGAAGGTAGAACCTGTCGACTGGGGTGTCTTCTAATTTCCTAAAAGTTTCCCAAAGATTTGATAAAAAACTAATTGCTTCAATTTTGGATATTTCAGGATCTAACATTTCTTTTTCGATCATATCTTCAGTAATTTGACTCACAGAAATTGAATTCTCAATCCTGAGATTTGCCGCAAATGAAGGAAATTCTTGTCTTGACTCTTCAAACATCTCATTTAAAATATCAAGACAATATCCGATGTTTTCATTTCTAGAGGCTAGCAGTAGAATATAGCCTTTTAAGTGTAGCCATGCAGCCTTGTCTCCTATAGTTTCCAAAATATTCTCAGGAAGATCGCCTTCAAATTTCATCTGAATAGTACTAAATCTTTCCTTAAGTTCGTCGATTTGATTCAAAATCTGCCCTTCTGCTGCGAGTGTCTTTAGATCTACATCAGGGAGTGATCTAATATATAATAACCTTTGAAATAGCCCTCGATATTCCTTTAACATCGATATAATTTGAGGTTCAGATGTTTCTATTACTCTTGACTTGATATTCCTTTCAATAGTTGTGAGGCTCATATTTTCTGCCATAAAATACATGTGTGATTCTGGCGGTACATGATTTGGTCCAAAAAATGCATGATCTTCTCTTTTGAGGATGTCTCCCATAGTAACATCCTTATACTTGTCAGTATAGTTCCAAATTCTCCATGCTCTAGTTTCCTTTGGTTCATTTCCAGCTTTGATTGTAAACAATGTTAATTTAGGAAGTAAATTAGTTAGCTCTGTAAGCTTGTACATGTCAGTTCCCTCTTCGTGAAAGAAATACAGTTTGTTATAATATTTTAAATTGATTTTTTAATTAATAGGATAATCTTCTACACAAGTGAAAAGAAAAACACAGATTTTACACAAAACTAGAACTAAAGCAATTGAAAGCAATATGAAAATGCAGGTACACATAAGTATACAATTGTATACCAAAGAAAGCAAAATGATGGAAACATCTTGAACTAATGTCAAAAACAAAATTGTTAAAGTTTAATTGATTGTGTAGATATTCCTAGATGATTTGATAAGAGGAACTTATAATGTCGGTAGAAGAGCATCTTGAAAAAGGATATGAATATTTCAATCAAAATCAGTACAAAAAAGCTATCGAAGAATATGAAATGGTTCTTGAGATCCAACCTGAATATGCGGATGCGTGGTATTTCTTGGGTAAAACCTATGGAAGGTTAACCGAGTATGAAAAAGCAATAGAATGCTATCAAAGAGCAATCGAGATTGATCCTGATCTTGATGAAACATGGCTGTTCATGGGATGGGCTTATTATAAACTAGATAGTCTTGAAAAAGCAATTGAGTGTTTTAAACTCGCAGTGAAAATTAATCCTAAATTAGCCATAGCATGGTACAATCTAGGACTTGTTTATGATACATTGCACGATCACGAAAAGGCAGTTGAATATTATAACAAGGCAGAAGAACTAACTTCTTCTGCTGATTCCAATTGAGTTAAAAGAAATAACAGTCGTTTAAATCTAAGTTAGCAATGAGTTTTCGTTGCAAAATCATTTAAATCTCTTTTTCAGAATTTAATTCTTTTCTTTCGTAAATCTGATAGTGCATGGCAAAAATAAGAATTAAGCAGAGTAAAATCCCTACTAATATCCAGAACCAAATACCATCATAAAATGGAATCAACACATTCCAAAATCTTGCTGGTTCAGGAAAATACAATAGTCTGAAAGTAGCTGGAATGTGCCAGTAGACATAATTAACGATTAAAAGGATTGATAAAACAGTAATCAAGACTATCCAAATGTTTAATGACCTTAACAGATCTCTCATAAACTTACACTTTTAAATCTTTATTTATAACCTCGAAAACCTCATCCCATAACTCTAAACTTTCAACTGCTTCTTTTTTACTCAGTTTACTGATGGCATATCCTGTATGTACTATGACATAATCCCCTACATTGACATCTTTAATCAAGGTAACGATTATCTTGCGCCTAACGCCGCCAAAATCGGCGATAGCATAATCATTATCCTCTAGCTCAATAATTTCTGCTGGAATAGCTAAGCACATTCGATCACAACCTTTTGACACCAAGCCGTCAATTTTCAATGTTTCACTCGTCCTATTAAGGCTTATGTTTTAGGCTACATCTTTTGTACGTTGGGAAAAATCTAAAAAACGAGGATTAGTTTGCATCTAATTATTTGAGGACTAATAATGATTCGCATTTTAACTTCTTCAGATAATAAAACTATTTTTGGAGTGATAAATGATGCAGCGCAAGCATATGAAGGAATAATTCCCGCTGATAGATGGAAAGAACCATACATGCCAATGGAAGAACTAAAGGAAGAAGTTGACGCGGGTGTAAAATTCTTCGGTTGGGAAGAAGGCGACGTCTTAATTGGAGTAATGGGATTTCAACCCATTAAAGATACTACTTTGATTAGACATGCTTACATACTTACAAAATACCAAAAGCGAGGAATTGGCAGGAAACTTCTCTCATATTTGATGAGTTTGGCGAAGACTCCTGAAATTTTAGTAGGAACTTGGGAGGATGCAACTTGGGCAATTCAATTCTATGAGAAATATGGGTTCAAGTTAGTGGCACCTAAAGAAAAGGACAGACTTCTTCGTAAATATTGGAATATTCCCGAAAGACAAATTGAAACATCAGTTGTATTGAAGTTTGAAAGATCATCTGTATAGTTGAAAAACTAAGAAAAGGCAATTTAAAGATTATACAAGGGGAAAAAGAATGTCAAAGGAGATAGAAATTGAGATATATGCAGAACAACTTCGAAAAACATTCCTCAAATATACAAGGAAGGCTTTTGAAATATTACCAAAGATAAATAACCCCCGAATTCTTGATATTGGCTGTGGTTCGGGAATTCCAACTTTAGAATTGGCAAGATTAAGCAATGGTGAGATAATTGGAATAGATATTGATCAAAGTGCTTTGGATGAATTAAAGGAGAAGGTAAGAAAATTGGGTTTATCTAGCCGTGTTAAAACTATAAATTGTTCATTATTTGAACTTGATTTTGAAAGTGAGAGCTTTGATATAATATGGGCAGAAGGCGCGCTCACTCCTATCGGCTTTGAAAGAGCGTTAAAGGAATGGAGGAGACTGCTTAAGATTAAGGGTTTCATTGTGGCTCATGATGATGTGCAAAATAAGGAAAGAAAACTAAGAATTATTCCAAAATATGGCTATGTACTCATAAATCATTTTCACTTACCTGATGATGTGTGGTGGACTGAGTATTATGAACCCTTAGAAAAACGAATACATGAGGTTCGTAACAAACATAAGGACGATCCAAAGGTACCTGAGGTAGTTAAAAGCTATCAAAATGAAATTGACGCATATAAGAAAAATCCTAAGGCTTTCCGATCCATTTTTTATATCATGCAATTGCGCTAGGTTTATATGGTTTAGAGTGATAAAGTCTATAAGTACCTACGGGGCGTAGGGATTTTAAGCCTGTGGAGATAAGACCTCCGTAACCCGCCAAGGGGATCGAGTCTGTCGTTGAAGCAGGAAGCCTCAAGGCTTTAGCACGAGGTAGCTCACATCATGCAAAAAACAAATTAATCTTAGAGGTTTTAGTTGGTCAACTAATCTCTAAGATTATTTAATCTATTTAAATGCATTAAACCATTTAGCTGACAGAAGTTAAATCAAATTTCTCTATTATCCTAATTTTGCATTATGTAGAAAACAATCCCGTAGTATTTAAAACCATATTTTCTGAAATAATCTATTTCGTTTTGGTTCATATCTAATTCTCTCTTAAATTTGTCCCCATATTTTTCCCGTAAAGTTAGAATCTTTTTTTCTAGTGGAGCACAGCAATTATCCCACCAATCAGACTCTGGAAGCGTAAAACTACTTATTAATTTGTATCCCTGTTTTTCGATGATTTTGAGAATTTCATTATGGGATTTAATAGATGGGTATACTTTTTCCCAATACTTCTTTGCGTCAACTGGAGGGTTGTCTTTCAGTTTTGCGATAATAGAAACTACCAAAAACCCACCTTTTTTTAGAAAAAAACGCCATTCTTTGAGTGCTTTTTCAAAGCCGACGATAAATATACTATTTTCCGACCATATCACGTCAAAACTGTTTTCTTCAAAATCCATGGAAAACATTGACTTGTTGATGGTCTGGATGTTATCTGCAACACCCTGTGCCGCAGCGTTATTTCTTAGTATATCAAGAAAAGTTTGGTTAATGTCTAATGCAACTACTTTGGCAGACATTTTTGCGAGTTCGATACTCGACATACCTGTGCCGCAGCCTACATCTAAAATAGTAGGCTCAGGAGGTAAGCCTTTTAACATTGAAAGCGCCTTTTTTGTTGTTTCAGCCTTTCCAAGCTTAGGAATGTCCTTATAAAGTTCAGCAAGAAAATCGCTTTCATACTCTTGAGACATGATTAGTAGATAGGTGTTTTTGGCTTAAATATTTGATTACTTTCTGATAAACGATTGCGGGAAGAGATCTAAACGTTATTTCCTTTGTAGTAATTCCTAAAATGTGCATTCTTTCATAGATTTTCTGTGCAACTTCATTCATATCGGTTCCCCATGCTTCCAGCTCTCCCAAATAACCGACACTTTGACCTTGAGAGTAAATGTTCTCGAGAGCAATAACAAACTCTCCTATTGATTTGTTTTTGATTTTGTACAATTCACCGTTCCTTTTTTCAACGATAAACCATTCTTCGAATTCCCAATCTTTTAATAATTCTTCTGCGTATCTTTTCTCACCACGGAATAACTCCAATTTACCTTGTGGATAGACTGTTCTCTTATATTGAAGGTCATTCCATTCAAGAATCTCTGTTTTTGAAAAAAGAATTTGTGAATATATCTCAGGATGACTCCAGGCTCGAAGTCTCATGGTTTTTCGACTTGGATCCCAGTCTTCTATTGATCCTTTTCTAGGCTTGTAGCAGTGATCATTGAAACGATAAGAAAGAACGGATTCTGCGTTGAGATTTTTTAGTTTTTTACGAAAAGCAGTGATATCCTTTACAAAAATTCTGACTTCAGATTCAAAATTTTTTGATATACTTTGATTCACATTAAATTTCTCCTTTAGAGCTAAAAACGTGACTTGCAAAAAGCACACTGGCTTACTTTATCTTACTATCTTTAGTTTTTAAGGTTTTTAAACTCAAAACAACAAAGAACTTCTGATACTAATGAATAACTTCCAATTCTATTTGCCTGCAAGCCCACTGTAGTATTTAGGTTTAATTAACGGCTCATGCTGCACTCTGTCTTCGTGGGCGATAGTACCTGGCGTATCACCGGATACAATAATTAAATGATAAATTTTTTTAATTAAGACCACGAAAAAAGAAAAAAGAGTATGGCTTCCTTTGCAGTTTTACAGTTTTTTGTTATGAAATCTCTTTTATCATTTCGATGCAGATATAGACGATGGCATGTAAAATTTCTATTAGGGTAAGCGTCCAATCCAATCCGTTCCATAGTCTTTCAAACGTGAATTTTTGAGGTGGAATTTTTCTTTTCCTATCAAAGAATACTACCCACACATTCATGTCTTGCACTACAATAAAATAGTCGCTGTGTGCTATACAGTTCCTAATCAAGCGAAAGAGTTGGTTTCCTGCGGTTAATTCTTCAAAAATAGTTTTTATCGCAGGGTAATTATCTGCATAAGCTAATCCCTTTGTAATGAGATTACTAAGAAATTCCTGAGTGGATTCTGCCCAAGTTACCTTAATGCCCTCATCTATTCCTAAGAGAAACGTAATCACTGAGAGTTGTCTTTTAAGAGGACCTTCGATCTCTTGCAAAAAAATAGGAAGAAAAATATCTAAGAAATTCCGTTTATTGAAAGTTAAGCCATCAATCTTTTTTCCAAAACTTGTATCCCATAATTTTAAAAACTCCCTATACGTCTCTGACCTAGAAATAAAGTAAAGCAAAGTCTTAACGGATTCATCCTGCGGTATGAAGTTAATTTCGTTGAAATTCTTTTTTATGCAATTTTCAAATAATCTCACCATGTCATCTACTATTGGTTTTGAGTCAGGATGTTTTTCTACAATTTTATCTTTAATCTTGTTTTTATCAATAAACTCTGGCAAAATCAATACACATCCGAGATCAATAATTCAGATCAATGAAATGTTATTAACCTCTAATTTTTAATTTTCTAAATTTCTTCATAGTAAATTCTGTTACTGTTTTTGCTCTAAGATAGGAGTTATTATTATTGATCGATGAGGGAAAAATACATATACTACATAATACATATTATTAAGTATATAGGGGTATTACATGACAAACCTCAAGAATGAACTAAAAATACCTCCTGAAGATACAAATCTTCAGGAGGAGTGGAAAATAAGAATACACAAAGAAGGCACAAAAGGGCTGACAATTGCTAGTATAAAACAAGGAACATGGCTCACAAAAAAACTATGGTCGGAGTGGGGTTGGAAAGAGGTTTTATCAAAAGTAGGAATAACTTGGCAGAAATTCATGGAAGCATGGTCTTATTGCAGTCATAATTTTGTGTATTGGGCGAAAGGGAATTTCAGTTGGCAATCTGCTGTGAATCGCTTGATAGAGGAACTTGAAATGGTGATCAAATGAATTTCAAGAAAATTTGAAATTAAAAGAGCGCTCAATTGTTTTTGGGCTGATATAAATATGCACAAAAATACAATTTATGCCATAAAATTGCTGAAAAGTGACGATAGTTGTCGTACAAGTGTAAAAAGAGTTAGGTGAATTAAAATGCCTGTTATAATGGCTTCTAAAACAGTTTCTTATACAGATATAGGTTATTATGTTGACCTGAATGGATTACATGATAAATTTCCTCATTTATCTAGAGACAGAGGCCTCGAAATTTATCTCGTTGAACTTAGGGACGAACAAAATAAACTTATAAAGAGACTCAAACCATTTGAGAGACTTCAGTTAAAAACAGATCAATATTGGAATAAGGGATTAAATAAAAACGTACTATGCTTATTGTTACCTGAAAATATGGTCTCAAAATTTAACATCGGAAAAAACTACAAAATAACATTCATCATTATAAAATACGACGGAAAACCGTTCTTACCCTTAGAAAACAGAATAATAGGCTATAACACTTTTAGAGTATCAGAATATTTCTCTAAAATTGAAGCTAATTTGCTTTTATTAAGTTTAGAGCAACCTATTCTTAATAAGGCTAGTAGTTACTTATGGGATGCTTGGTTAAGGTTAGAAGAAGGTGACATTGAAGGTGCCAGGACTGCTATAAGAAATTCTCTAGATGTATTAAAACAGAAGTTTCTACCACAATTAATACTTCTGGAAGGGGCTGAAGAATCAAGCGAATTTCCCAGCAAATTAAGGAACTTAGCGACCGCCATTAGCAACTTTTTACATTATGGAGGGCCTCATCCAGGACCTGCTCCAAAATCAACTACTGAGCTGACTCTTTCGCTGACTATAGACTTAATACGATATCTTGCCATAGCACTAAGGCAGGGGCTTATCGTATTTCAAGAAAACGAGAAGTAAGCATTAAAATTACGAAAACATATTGCTTACAATTCTGTCAAAGCAGGAGTCATCAACGGGTCTAATTAACTGCATAAGTAGGAGTTAACTGCATAAGCCCAAAATTCTGCCAAATTGATGACAGGATGATGCCCCATATCAATTTTCTCCTATTTGAACTCAATGCTTTGTGCGATAAGGTGCGAGATGTGTACTAAATTGTGTGGTTTATTAATGAACTGTCCTCTAAGATATAAAGGAGTCGTCGATCACCATGATATAGACCATCAAATTCCGAATGTATCCCGATGAGATACAAAAACATCAACTCCATGAGATCCTCACCATCTATAACCGCGTGAAACGCATCGGCTATAACCTGTTGTTTCATGGCGAGAACTATATGACCGCACGATTTGGTGAAGTTAAAACTATCCAGCAGTGTTTGATGAGTCT
>NZ_JAHPYX010000045.1:0-13115 GCF_019058535.1 Candidatus Borrarchaeum sp. | reverse complement strand
GGTTTAAGTTTAATAGGTATTTTTTCCAGTTCCTTTGCAATTATTTTAGCATGCATATGATCTTCCGCCAGTCGATCTATCATGTTATTTAGGGCATATATTCCAGGAGCTGCAATTATACCGGCTTGTCTCATTCCTCCTCCTAATATTTTGCGGTTCTTACGTGCTCTATGGATGAATTCCTCTGTCCCTACAATTACTGAGCCTACGGGGCAGCCTAATCCTTTACTTAAACATATTTGCACACTATCCGCATTCTCAACTAACTTAGCTGCTGGAGTTCCTGAGGCTATCGCGGCATTGAATATTCTTGCACCATCAATGTGAACAGCAACTTCGTTTTCATGGGCAATTTTTGCAAGGGTGTCAATGTTTTCCTTGGGGATAACAGTTCCGCCAGCGTGGTTATGCGTGTTCTCTATGCACAACAATTTAGGTTCTGCAAAATGAACGTTGTAGGGTCGTGTAAGAATTTCTTCTACGTCTTTTGGATTCATTGCACCATTTTTCCCTTTAACGAGAAAAGGATATGCGCCAATAATGGAGGAGAATCCTCCAGCCTCATTTAAGTAAGTATGACTTTCTGCTTCGAGGACGATACCGTCTCCACTATTAAGATGTGTCATATTTGAAACTAAATTGCCTTGAGTTCCACTCGTAACTAACAAACCTGCTTCTTTTCCAAGTTTTTTAGCTGCTAGTGCTTCCAGATGCGCGACTGTAGGATCTTCTCCCCAAACATCGTCTCCTAATTCGGCTGTCAGGATAGTTGCAAGCATTTCACGGGAAGGCATAGTGAATGTATCGGAACGCAGGTCTACTACCATTTTTACCTCACCTAAATTTGTTTTAAGATCATAAAGCGTTTTTGAGTTTTTTTAATATCTTATTAGTTGGAATAGGGCCTTCTCTTATGACTTTTGGTGGATCAAGAGTCAAGTCAAGTATTGTGGAAGGGGGCTTTTGTGGAAGAATGCCAATATCCAGATATAAATCTACCTTATTTTCTAATTGGTCAAAGGCGTCTTGTATCGAGTATGTATCTGGCTGACCAGATACGTTTGCACTGGTTGCAGTGATCGGAACGCCTGCACGTTCTACTAATGCAAGTGCAATAAGATTGTCAGGCATTCGTATACCAATTGTTTCTTTTCCTCCACTTAAGAGATCCGAAATGATTTCTCTTTTTCTTAAAACAAGAGTTAAAGGACCAGGTAGAAAATGTTGCGCTAAATTTAAGGCAGATTCTGGTACAAAAGCATAGTCCTCTGCCATCTGTAAACTTGACACGACAATATGAAGAGGTTTATTAAGTGACCTCTGTTTAAGTTGGAAGATTTTTGTGACAGCACGAGCGTCAGTCACATTCGCACCTAAGCCATAAGAAGTATCTGTAGGGAATACAACCAGTTTTCCTTGTCGTATAAAATCTGCCGCGATTTGAATTTTGCTAAATTCTATCGCCGTTTCACTTAATTTGAGTATGATTGGAGATTGTGTAGAAATAGATCTTCCTCCTAAAAATCAAAATACCCTATACGTTAACCGACGTAAATCATTTTTTCTATATATATGAACTTGTAGGATAACTCCCGTAATATCGAAATTTTTAAGTGATGCCTGAAAACAATATTTTGAGATTAACCATGCCATCTAAAAAATTATGTGTACATTTTTCTGCTGCCTCCTCACTCTCTTTCTATTGTCTTTTAAAACATGGCGTAATTCCAAATGAATATGCAGAGCGCGTGTGTAAAGGGGGCGAGTCCCTTATAGAGGCATGCATCAAGTCATATGAAATTGAGAAAGTAAAAAAGGCTATTGACGAGAACGTTACTATCAATAAACTGATTACTGTAGAAAATATGAACTCAGAAGCTCAAAAATTAGAAGATACTTCTTCAACTTCGGACGAGGAAGAGACAGATTTTCTCGAAGAATTATTACTGAAAGTTCCAAATGCTAAAAATCAACTTAAGAAGATAACCAAAACAACTCCGCCATCACCAACTCCAGCGCTACCATCAACACGACCAAAACTAACTCCGCCTCCACCACAATCAGAAAAAACGATAATAAAAACTAAGAATTACCATGATCATGCCAAAGAATACGAGTCAATGGCTTTAAAAATGCGCGATTCTGAACTCTATTCTGAGGCCGCAATAGATATCTGCTGTGCGAGTTTGGCATGGATTCTTACAGGTGAAATCCCGCGAGCTATTCAATCACTAAAGAATTTTGTAGATACACTAGATGCCCATATGAAAGAACAAGTGGGGCGACACCCTGCATTCTTGATTTCAAGAGCTCTCATTGCTGCAGCTTATCATAAAGATCATGGAAAGTTCTACGAGGCCGAGGTTTATTTGCGTGATCTATACTCAAAATTGCAATACGGAGAAGACAAAACATTTATCGCAGAATCTATAAAAAAAATTGAAGAGATGCTAAAAAACCAATGGTAACTAGATCCCGCGTTATGTTCAATTTCAATTTTCTATTTCTATTCCTAGATTTTGGTGGTAATTTCAAGACCGTCGTTGCCTACGGGCACAAATTTGCTTGAGTATTTTTTTGACGAGCGAACATAATTCAAATACTCTTTCATCGACTCTGCAAAGCTGCCTGCATTGTCTGCAACTAGTACGCTTCTCTTATGAAGTTTGTCTTCAATTAGTTTAAGATATTTAATGTATTCTCTTTTGGCGGCATCAATGAAAACTAAATCAAATTCACCTTCAAGTTTTGGAAGGATTTTGAGTGCATCACCAACTATTACATCGATTTTTGGTTTTATTCTAGCCTTTTTTATGTTCTCTTCCGCTATTTTCGCCTCGTCTTCGTCTATTTCAATTGTGGTTATTCTAGCCTCACTTTCTAGTTCTTTAGCCATTAAGATGGTCGAATAGCCAATAAGTGCTCCAATTTCCAATACTCGCTTAGGTTTGATCTCTCGAAGAACATCCATCAAAACCCTGCCTTTTTCAGGTCCAACAATTGGAAGATACTTTTTATTGGCTAGTTCTTCAATAGAATTTAATACTCTATCAGCTTGGTTCAAATTGATCACAAAAGCCATTGTAAGAAATAGAAAATTCACAGCAATTCTTCAAAGCAAGAAAGGGGGATGTTACCCACTTTGGACACCTTCACGCATCGCTGGGGCTTGTGAAAGCAACGCGGCGGGTATTATTCCCCAACTGCAAATATGTGTTGTGAAACTTATAAAAATATGGGCTTATATCATTCTGCTCTTGTATTGAATCAATGACTACAAGATGGCATAGCGTAACTTTCTAGTTAATTAGTTATAGAGACCAGTAAGCAGAATGGACGTTCTTAACTTCTTTCACAAAATTTTTCGCTTGTATCAAAATCGACTCATCATTTATCCATGTTGGCAGTGGAATAGGCTCTTCTAGAGAAAATTCAATATCTGATAGCCCTAATATTATAGATATCCATCCGTAAGGGAGTATAATAGGATTGTATCCACTTCCAATTAAAGTAATTCCTTTTGATCCAGAAATTTGCATAATTTCTCTATGAATCTCTCCCATCCTTCTTAGTCCATTCAGAGACACTCCTAAATCTGTCAATTTATCAGAGAAATGAGGATCTGAACCTCCGTTTCTAATGATTATCTCAGGCTTGAATTCTTTAACTAATGGTAAAACAATTTCTGAATAAGCTAGTTCATAGCAAGAATCGTTCCCATAAACTGGCATGGGAATGTTTACATTGTATCCTTCTCCATCTCCTCTACCTACTTCTCTTATATAACCCGTACCTGGATAGAGTGTAGAAGGATTTTGGTGAATAGAAATGAATAATACTTCAGACGTCTCAAAAAAAATATTCGCTGTTCCATCCCCATAATGGGCATCTGTGTCTAAAATCAAGATTCGCTTTATTTTCTCCTTTTTTCTTAGGTATTCTGCACAAATAGCAACATCGTTCACGATGCAAAACCCACCACCTGAGTTTGGGAATGCATGGTGCATTCCTCCTCCTAAACCCACAGCAGCCGCAGCATTTCCTTCGAGTATATATTTTAAAGCATTTAAAGACGCACCAACAACGTGCTTTGCAGCTTCAAACATGCCTGGTCGAAGTGGAGTGTCTAATGAGAGCGGTTCATATCTTTTTTCTCCTTGTCTTATCATCTCAAGATATTCTTCATTGTGAACAAGCAATAAATCTTCAAAAGAACAAGGGCTCGATTGGATAATTTTAAGACGTGGGAGTTCATCTAGACCTAATTGTTTAAATGTGATCAGAAAGTCACTAAATCGTTTCCCTCGGAAGGGGTGACCTTCTCCAAAATCATATTTTGTGAGATCTTCTGAGTACATTATCCCAACAACATTCACCCCTTGCCCTCCTCGCAACGTTACTTTCAAATATGATTAGCTTATTGTATATAAAACCGTGGGTGAAATGGTGAAATACGACGTCATAGTTGTAGGGGCAGGTCCTGCTGGTTCAACAGCTGCAAAAGAAATGGCTAATAAAGGGCTTAAGGTGATTGTTCTTGAGAAACATCGCCTCGACAGGGAAAAACCGTGTGCAGGTGGCGTAACAGAGCGAGCAATACAAAGATTTCAAATTCCTGAGAGCATTTTTGATCGATCTTGTGACAAGTTATTCTTATGCTCTCCAAAAGGTAAAACAGTTACACTCACCTATCCTGAACGTATAGTAGCTACAACTATGCGAGCCAAACTTGATAAAACTCTCGCTGATCAAGCAAGTGATCAAGGCGCCGAGTTCAGAGAAAATACTAGAGTTATTGGTATAATTACTGCAAATGGATCTGTAAAAGGTATTAAAGCAAAAACGTCAAATGGTTCAAGTGATATTTATGGAGACCTAACAGTTATTGCGAGCGGAACTCCCAGTATATTAACTAAACATCTTGGCTTACAAACAAGTAATAAACACTCTCAAGCACTTTGTTATCAATATCAGATGGCAATGGATGAAAAACTTATTGATGATTTAGTTGGCAATCAAATAGAGGTCTATTATGGATCAGATATAGCCCCTGGAGGCTATGCTTGGATTTTTCCTAAAAAAGACATTGTTTCGGTAGGCATGGGTACGTGGCTAGAGTTTTTTAAAGGGACAGATATTCGCTTAAGGGAAAGATTAGATAACTTTATCAGAAATCATTCGGTAGCAAGTGGAAAACTAGCAGATGCAAAAATACTTTACCCGCAAGCCGCTATGATTTCTTTTCTTGGAGTAATAAAGAGAAATTACGGAAACGGATTTATGGTTGCAGGTGAGGCTGCCGGACACGTTGATTTTGCAAACGGTGAGGGTATTTATTACTCGATGATGTCTGGTGAGCATGCAGGAAAAGTCGCATTAAGTGCTTATAACGCTGAAGATTATTCAGCTGATTTTCTCAGGAAATATAAAATTGCGATCGACAAAGAGATCGAAAAAGATCTTAAAGCATCCTTTAATATAAGAAGGAATATGTTAACAACTAATAAGCAGCAGGAATTTACTGTAGATACTGCTCTTAAAAACCGAGGATTCGGAGATCACCTTTGTAAATACATGCGCGGCGAGGTTTCGCCGAGTGATTTTAAATGGTATGCTTTGAAACACCCTGTGTTTCTTTTGAAAATGATCTTTGCGCGCTTTAGATCATGATTTTGGAGCAGGGATAAGTTGTCTGTAGACATTATTAGCAAGTATTTTAGCTTTTTCTATTGTTATTTCTCTTTCTTGGCCAGTAACGAAAACGGTACATACCGGATTCGACGGTTCAAGAATGATGCCTTCAACTGGTACATCTACGATATGAGGCATATTTGACAGGTTTGGAATAATTATTCTCTTTTTTGCATAAAGTATCATTTTTACGGCATAACCTTTTGATTCAAGAGCTTTTTCAGGTAAATTGCCATTAAACGCCTCAATGTGCAATTTTACTAGATTTGATGATGTAACTGCTTCTATACATTCGAGAGAGCCTTGAAATCGTGGATTAAGTTCGATTAAATAAGGTTGATCACCTCTAATAACAAAATCGAATCCATTCGAACCTAAGAGCCCTAATTTTGAACCTAATTCTTCAGAAATACTTTTTATATTATCGATAACTGTTGTTGAATTTTTTAGTGGAACAATATTTCCGCAATAGCCAAAAGGCATGGAAACTCCTAATTCTGATCTTCCAATTACTTGTTCTGTTACCGAAACAGCTTGACAATCCTTACCTGTTCCAAGTACTGAACAACTTGCATCAATGCCTTGAATAAATTCTTGAATAAGAATCTTTTTCCCCGAATTTCTTAACTCGTTATATGCCCTATGAAGCTCATCTAAATTTGTAATTAATTTAACAAAGAGTCCGCCTGCGCTTCTTGGCGTAGTGAGTACAATTGGATAACCAATATTTTTTGCAATTTCAAGTGCTTCCTCTGTTTCTTTTACTTCTATAGTCTGTGGGCATTCGATTCCTAATTTCGAGGCTAATCTATAGATACTCAAACGGTCTGAATGACTGATTATCTCTGGAGTATTTCCAATAACAGGTGCAATTTTACCAAATCGTTGCCATATTTTAGGTTCATCATCAAAACCGCTGCCTATAAGCAAGAATTTTATCTTTCCATAATAATCATCAGCCATTGTTTCGGCTAGGAGGCACATGTATTCAGAAATTGGGCGGAGAAATTTTCTTTTTATTGGATGACTTTTTCTTTGCCGTATAACTGAAAAAACATGTTCTGCAACAGACCTAAGATCTAAATCTCCAAAAAAGTCAATCGCAAGGACATCATAATTTGCTTTTTTAGCAGAAGTCGCAATGGGTCTTGCATTGAACGCAACAACTAAACAGAAGTTGCGATCGTTTTTAGAGTATGTGATATCTTCTTCCATTATCTTCCCACTAGAATAATAAATACACTAACGAAATCTTCATTAATAAATTGAAATGAAGTTCATAATGTTAGCATCATTAGAGAATATTGTTAGGACATCTATCTCAAAAAATTATCATATTAAATCTAAATCTAGGGGGATTAATTGAGCTTAAGTGAAGAAGATTATTGGGCCAGGCTGGCTTATGAAGCAAAACATGTTAAAAGTGAAGAACCTGGGTTCAAACCTGAAAAAGGGGATATTCGTAAATGGCATGGTTTCATCCTTGGTACTGAATTGTACGAAGGTGGGGTTTTTCAGATCGAAATTGAAATCCCTAGACAATTTCCTTTCGCACCTCCACATGTAAGATGGCTCACAGAAATCTGGCATCCGAATATTTACAAAGAAAAAGTTTGTGTTGGATTACTAGGTAAGGATTGGTCCCCCTCAAATAGCTTAGTTGATGTCATTGAGACTCTTAGAATATTATTAGCAGCGCCAAACCCTGCAGATCCTCTAAACACTTCTGCTGCTAATCAGATGGAAAATGATCTAGAACGCTTCAAGAAGACTGTTAAAGATTTTATTGAGCAATATGCTACTTGGGAAAAATTACAAAATTGACAAACTCTCTCAAAATAAATACAAATCCATTGTGCATCCTATTTTTAAGTTTTAATAATTGTTAATCTGCTAATCTAAAATCAAGAATCTCTGGGATGATTGTGTCTCCTTTCGGTGATCAAAATGAGTGAAAATGGCGATAGATATCATAGGCAAACTATAATGCCGAACTGGGATCAAAATAAGATTTCTAATGCTACAATATTCCTTGCTGGAGTTGGAGCACTTGGATGTGTTGTAGCAGAGATATTAACTATGATGGGTGTTGGTAAATTGGTAATTGTGGATTTTGATACTGTTGAACTTTCAAATTTGAACCGTCAATGGCTATTCCGTGACGAGGATATTGGAAAATCAAAAGCTTTGGTCGCAAAAGAACATCTTAAAATACTAAATCCTTCTGTCGATGTTATTGCCTTTAATCAAAAGATAGAGGACATTCCAGATCGTATTTATGCAATGTGCGATCTGATTGTTTCCTCTTTAGATACCTTTGAGGCACGCCGCTGGTTAAATTCAATGTGTGTTTCTGTAGGAAAACCATTAATTGATGCAGGTCTTTACGAATTCTTTGGTCATGTTCAGGTAATTATCCCTGGGTCAGATGCTGCATGTCTTGAATGTCAACCCCTAATCCCCGAAACTCGATTACAGCAAGTTTGTACCCTCCCTGGTGAACCGAGGAAGAAAGAAAGGGATGAACCGAAGGAGGTATTTCCATCTGTTGGAACGATTTCTGCCGTAATTGGAGGAATTATGAGCCAAGAAATTGTGAAACTGCTATTAGGGCTTGGGAATCCTATTGGATATCTCTTTTACGATGGTCTTTCTGAAGAATTCACAAAACTTGATCTTAGTAGAAGATTAGATTGCTTTGTATGTGGTGAAAAGTGGAAACTTGATGAATTAAGATATTTCGCAGAAGGAGATGAAAAAATAGGCGAACTACGGAAAAGAATAGCATTGATCTACGGTCTCGCTGATCCTACAATGATAGTGGGAACAAAAATAGTTGATGACGAAATGAGTATTACTGAAGCGGAAATATCTGAGCATGCGCTGATCTTCGTTATAGATGCGACTGTGGCTAAACCGATACGAATAAGAGTTGTCTTAACTCATAATTCTGTTTGATATTATAATTTTTTTCTAGAATCAAGATTAATTGGAAGGAAATCTAATGTCTTTTAAACTAGCTATCGTTGGCAAAGGGGGTGTAGGAAAGACCTTTTTAGCGGGAACTTTAGCAAGGTTATTTGCGAAAGATGGTAAAAATGTTCTTGCAATAGATGCCGATCCTAATTTAAATTTGCATGCAACATTAGGCGGTATTTCTAAAACAAAGATGAAAAACCTAACACCAATTCGCGAGATGAAAGACCTCATTGAGGAGAGGACGGGCGTTCCTGCAGGGACGTCAGGCATGTTTGTTCTAAATCCAAAAGTGGATGACATTCCTGATAAATATCATGTTAAATCCGAGGATGGAGTTAAACTTATTGTTCTTGGAACCATCAAGACTGCTGGAGGCGGCTGTATCTGTCCAGAAAGTGCTCTTTTGCGCGCATTGTTAAGCCACATTATTTTACATCGCGACGAAGTTGTTATAATAGACTTTTATGCAGGTCTTGAGCATTTAGGGCGAGGCACAAGTAAAGGCGTTGACGCTATGATAATTGTCGTGGAACCAGGAACTAGATCGCTCGATCTAGCAAAAAGAATCAATTCTCTTGCAGCAAGTCTTGGAGTCCCTCGACGTTATTTCGTTGGAAATAGAATTTCAAATAAACAAGAAGAGGAATTCCTGCTTAATTCAAGCAAAGAGTTAGAATTGGAGTTATTGGGGCTCATCCCTTATGATACCGAAGTAATTCAATCCGATATTAAAGGCATAGCGCCAATTGACTTTGCCCCAGAATGCCCAGCGCTCGTTGCGATTCAAAACATCAAAGAAATACTAGAAAAGAAACTTGCTTCTCAGTGAAATAAGAGCTATCGGGCAGAATTGAAGTATTGAACATCTAGATTTTTGCTAGGAGTAATTCATTTCAGGTATATCTAACGTATTGCTAGAGATAATACGAATATTAAATACTTCAATCTTAGTTTGTAAATGTATAATCACTTTTTGACGGCGACAAAAATGACTCAATCTGAAATTGAAGTTGATGGAAACATCATTATCAATGGAAAGGCGTATCCTGCTATTGAACTTCTAAAAGCAATTAACAGGTCAGTCGCACTTTCTTTCGATAATGAAACTGCACAATTGATACTTAATGATATGCCTATTAAGCCGGTTAATAGTTCTACAAGAAAAAACGTGTTTTCTCTTTTATGTTATCACAGCTTAGCGTATTGTTGCCCTAGAACTCATAAATGTGATAAACGTGACGCTACATTGAAAATGCTTAATATCTCGCCAGATGAGTATTCTCGTATTAAAGATGAGCATCATTCACTTTTTCTAGAATTTGAACACACGCATTCACATACCACTTACAGTGAGAATTCACCGTCACGTGTTGATGATAATTTAGATCTTTCATCCTTTTTTGGTAGTCCAAATGAAGATTCAAAGACAGAAAAAGAAAATACAGAGGATTTCCTTAAGGAATTTCTCTCAGGGAATGATTTCGACAGCAATAGTATGTGGGATAGTTCTTTAAACCAAAATGAAGTCCGTTATGGAAGAAAAAATGTTCCTCCATCAACAGAAACAGGTTTACGTAACTTGAGTTATTCTGGCAAATGTCCACGCTGTAGAAAGCGAAACTCTCCTGATGATAAATTCTGTTCTCGTTGTGGAGCGGAACTTAGAGATTAATAAGTTCTTAAATACTCTAAATTGCTCCCTAATCAGCCGTTTTTCAAGAATCATCCAATTGGCGAGACTCTATCCAAGTCTAGTAGCATGATCAACGAAGTGTGGTCTTATTCAACTAGTATACATTGAATCTTGTTAAGTTAATCCAAGATGGAGTTCTCGTCTCTCCTTGTAAGTCTGAGGGTAGCCCTCTAAAAGGAACAGATACGTAGCATTAATGTCTGCTTTCATTTTTTCTAAAGTCTCAATTTCTGGGTCCGTAACTCCCCAATTGAAAATACTATACTTTCTTCCAATTCGATTTAAATCGCGTGTGAAAGCTAATTCTGAAAGAACTCTTTCATAATCTGGGGTTTCAGGCTGTGGGAGTGTAGCTGTAAGCGGTAAAACATTGAATAATAATTGATCTGCAATATCAGATAACTTCATCACGTCTTGTCCAAAAAATTTTTTAGCTCCTTCAATATAATCGGTTTCGGGGTCAATATCGACGGTAAGGAGAACTTCAATATCTGGATTTAATTCCTTGATTGAACTTGTAGTGTTAGAAAGGAATGTAGTTATTTTATTGGCTCGCCATTCATACCATTGAGAAAGGATGTCCGGGTCATTGAGTAATGTATCAAACACGAATTCTCTCTCTAAGTTCGTTAATTCTGAAAATTCTTTTCTACATGTTTCACAAAAACAAAACTCTTGTCTAGCAAATTGATTATCCATCAGTATAATACCATTTATTGGATATGTGAGGATTTCCTTGATTACAGCCATAAGATATTTCCAGTACGACTCTTGGACGGGGCATACGAAAGTGCCTACGGGAGCTCTGGTAATACCAGATCTATATGCACCATATTTTGGATCCTGAGCAAAATAATTGTCTACAAAGGTTGAAACTATTGCATAAGCCTCTACGGCGATGTCAGAGGCAATCTGGGTAAAGGAAGAGAAAAATTCGGAATAGCGATCGTCGCTCGGTGCGCTCATACTTCTATAAAGTGTGTATCCAGTATCTCTCTTCGCCATTAACGCAATTCGCTCTAAAAAACTCCCATAACTCGCGAAAAACTCATCGGAAGTCTCTTTAAGCGTATAAGGGTCAAGTACGGGGATATGTCCTCTTGTTAATATTTCACGGAGTTCCATAAGATCACCATTAATTAGAAATAAACCATAAGAGAACTATGCAAT
Source organism: Candidatus Borrarchaeum sp. (assembly GCF_019058535.1). Lineage (NCBI taxonomy): Archaea > Promethearchaeati > Candidatus Borrarchaeota > Candidatus Borrarchaeia > Candidatus Borrarchaeales > Candidatus Borrarchaeaceae > Candidatus Borrarchaeum > Candidatus Borrarchaeum sp. The sequence continues at coordinate 1,582 of NZ_JAHPYX010000045.1, read as the reverse complement.
TCTTAGATTTAACATTTTCCGTCTCTATTACATAAAAAGGTCAAGTCTTCTTATACCGATAATAGATCCAAAATCTACGTTTAATGCGTCAAGAACCTGTGTGAAGATACTTTCAACATGTTTTTTGTATTTTTCTGTGTCTATTTCATCAATCGAAGCTATTTCAACAGGTTTTACACCAGGCTCCCCCCTCACCTTCACAAATGAAATAATGCTACCAGGCTCGATGTCTCTGTTCAATAATCTTGCAGCCTTTACATGTTGAGGTGTCGTCTTTTGATAACTTTTCAAGTTTCTAGTCATTTGAACACGAAATGCGAGTTCCTCTAATGAATATTCGAGATTTTTCAATTTATCTAGACATGTCTTTACTATCGTACGTATTTTGTTTCTAGCTATTTCGAAGTCATCTTGAACTTTTACTTCCGAAAGCACATTCATCATTTCGAAAAATGCGTCTTGAAGGAATAATGGAGTATGACGCTTTTTTCCCGTCAGTCCTTTAATATCCACAGAGCCGCTTTCATATACACCTAGATAGTTCTTTTTTCTCCCTGAAAGAGCAACATATCTGTAAATCTTGTCAATATCTAAATCAATATCAAGAGTGTGTTTGCACCATTGCGTAAGTTCTTCGATTTGGGACTCTGAAGGATTTTCTAAGAATACAGAGTCAGTATCTCCATAGATAACAGAGATATCCATTTTCTGAGCCTTTTCGATAGTTTGTGTAATGATAAATCTTCCGAGAGCTGTTGTACTTTCAGCCACCGGCAGGCAATATAAGGGAAAGTGTTCTGCGCCAAAGACGCCATAGAACGCATTAATAATAAGCTTTAAGGCCTGTTGAATAACATAGTATAGTTCTTGTGTTTCTTTGCCTAACGTTTTGTTTTTTGACTGTGGCTTAAACCATTTCAGTCTTATGTCTCTTAGAAATCCAATAATAAGACCTGCAAGGCCTCGTTGTTTTTTACAAACCCAATGGTCTGTATCCGGTATAAGATTTTGTTTACATTCTGGATGTGTACACCTTACAGTCTCATAACTAAGGTTATGGACTTTTATAATGGAAGGATACAAGCTATTTCCAGTTACAGCTGGCTTGCCATTACGTCTGACAATAACAGTACTGTTAGGAACTGCAACACACCATACTTTTCCGAAATAATTCTCTCTTTGTATACGATTATGCTGACCGTTAAACACATTTTTTCTTGTATAACTTAAAAGGCAGCGATAACTAACATGATCTTTGTATACGGTGTCAAAAATCTTACAATCTCGTACTTCTTTTCTTATTGCACAACCATATCCGAGTCTAAGCGCAAGTTCTTGAAAATCGTTTGCTCTTTCCTTATATGTAGAGGAAAAAGAAAGACATTTTCCTTTATACCAACTTCCGTCTCCTAAAATCATGGAATCAAATAGAAGTTTTAAATGTTTTTTTTCAAATCCAAGAATTTTTCTTGGAATTCTCTTCTTATAAGAACCATTTTCTTCGATTAATCCTTTTTCTTTGACCAACCAGTTCTTAAATTCCCTTTTGAATTTAACATTGTGAATTTCGAATACTCTATGG
>NZ_JAHPYX010000044.1:0-6539 GCF_019058535.1 Candidatus Borrarchaeum sp. | reverse complement strand
CGATAATTGTATCTACATCGGAAGAAAACCTGTAATGAGTTACGTCTTAGCCGTGATCACACAGCTAAACAAAGCCGAGGACGCTTTAATACGTGCAAGATGTAGAAATATCAGCAAAGCAGTTGACGTGGCTGAAATTATAAAACAGCGATTCATGAAGGATCAAGCGGACGTGAAAAACATCGAAATTGGATCAGAGATTATAAAAGAGGATGGCGGCGGTAGAGAACGTAATGTAAGCACCATAAACTTTCTAGTAAAGCGTAGTTAAAACTAAAACTTCTAAAAATATACCTCTGTAACCGCAAATTTCCTTTTTTGATTTTTGTTTTTTTTGATGATTTGTCCTTCAAATTCATTGCAGATCTTAAGAAATTAGACTATGTGTTAGTTCCATGCTCTGGAATTCATCAAAAAAGAAGTGAACTACTCCACCCTGACGGATGGCGCTTCCTGCGAGTCCTCCGAACCATGTCCAATAATTGGACTGGGGACTTTCGTTTTACCATTGGCTGTGTGTCGCAGATTATCAAGAAAATCTTGATAGCCTGTCCACTTGGCATTCTGTGATAGGTAGCGTTTCATGATCACCACGCAACTATTTTTGTCTCTGGCGATCACGTTACCACACTCACAAATCATAACTCTTTGCCAGATCGGCATCTCATGGAGTTTACCGCACATATAACACTCCCGGGAGCTATTACGTTCGTCAAATTCTATTAGTCTTTTACCTACCCGATTGGATTTGTAGGTTAGAAACTGCACGAACCGCCCCAGTGAACCTGTGTTCTGTGTAGCGCGGTGTAACCCCTTTCGTATATGGGTGGGCACCTTCCTTGACTGTGCCATACCCTTGACGTTCAAGTCGCCTACGATAATGGTATTTGCCCTGGTATTCTCTACTAACTTCTTGCTGAGTTTGTGCTGGAAATCTTTGAGCTGATGATCACGTTTTCGTTCGTACTTGCGCTTGATGGCGTTGAGATAGTTCCAGCGTTGGCTATACTTCTTGCAATGGTCCCGTCGTGCCTGTATCTTGGCGATTTTTGGATTCCAATATTTATCGGGGCGTTGGTTTTTAACCACCAAAAATTTTCCCGAGGTATTGACCGCCGTCACGATGTTGGTGATCCCCAAGTCTATCGCTTGGTACCTCCCATTGTCCACATAGGCTGGTTCTTTGACTTCATAGGTTATGGCGATAAAATACTGCGCATGTTTCTTGAAAATAGCCACTTGGGTAATTTGTGTATCGTTAAGGAACGAAAACTTTTCAGGTATGACAAACTCCAACGGTATGTTGTTACATTTATGAGAAAAAGAGATGCTGTCCTGTTCCAGCTTGAAGCCCGACTGGTTGTAAATCATGGTAGTAAAGTAGTTCTTGCCTTTAAAGCGTGGCGGGCGAGCATTGGCGCGTCCATGTTTGTTCAAAGCAAAAAAAGACGCATAATCGGCGGCTAAAGCCCTGAGAACGTACTGTAACACCTTTGAATACACCCAGCAATATTCCGGGTAGCGCTGTTTGATGGCTGGCAGGTCATTTTGCTGTTTACGATAGTTGACACCCGTAATACCGTATCGATAGGCATGCTGTCGTTCGGCAAGGGCAAAGTTATAAATGAGCCTGCATTTCTCCGAGAGTTTCCAGAGCACCTCCTCCTGTTCAAGAGTGGGAAAAATCCTGATTTGCTGTGTCAGATTCATAGGCGTCACGCAGACTCTGATATCAGTACTTATATCCCAAAACTATATATGAAGACCGCGGCTTTCACTCCCTCCCTGTCGGAAGGGTACTTCCTGCCGCATAAGTTAAATAGGTACGGTCGTGAACTACTCCCAGCTAATGAAATGGGCTTCCTGCTTCGACGACCGAACTTTCTATCACCTAAAGGAATACTATAGCTGTATCCTCCTATCACAGTAGAGGGTTCAGTCTCCACTGGCTTAGCATCCCTACGTTCCGTAGGTAGTGCGAACGATCCTGATGCAATCGAATTAGAGTATGCACCTTGTCTACAAGCGTGCTTATTATCCCTCCGAATGCGATTGATACCATTATACCATCTGATTAGCCATAACAACTGCAAGGACTTCCATCACTTCTTTGATACTACCTGGGGGTCTTGTATCCCTGCCTTCGTCCCGATATTAATCAGGATACCATAGCCACCAAACTATTTATGTATAGGGGACCCCATGATGAAAGTAATGAAAAGTGAACACTAACCGCAATTCATTCCACCCCTTAAGGAGTGGGCATCTTGCTTAGCTACCTGTAAAAATTATTAATTAGCAGTTAATTGCTTCACGGGTCTAAATGCTTAGACATTTGCTAAATAATTGTTAACTGCTTTACAAAAAAGAATTAAATAGGTACATCTGTTTAAGTTATTAGTTAGCAGTTGAGCAGTGTAATCAGTTATATAAGCCGTTCAATGTTTAAGGGAAGATACAGAATTGTGTGTCCTACTGAGGGATTTGAATGGACATCAAGAAAGAAATTGAAATTGCAATAGAAAAGGCAATCAGTTTAAGAGAACAAGGAAACGTTGAGGAAGCCTTAGAAGCATATCATAAGATTGCTAAACTTCTAGAAGAAGAAGGTGATATATTAAATGCTGCCAATGCGTATCTTGAGATGGGATTGCTGTTAAATGAAAATGGTGAGGATGAAAAAGCATTAGAATGGCATAAGAAAGCGTTTACTTCTTTTCAAGAACATAAAGATGAACGTACAGCTCTTGTGGCTGTTTATCTATGTGTGACGCTTACAAATTTAGGAGATCACTCAGAAGCTATAAATTATGGTTTACAAAGCCTTAAGATCTATGAAAAAATGAATAATGAAGAGGGTATGGCTGGTATGGCTGAAGCGTATTATGCTTTAGCACTTGCCAAAACTGAAAGCAATGAAACTCAAGAAGAGGCTTTTGATTATTTTAACAAAGCATTAGAAATAAATAAAAAACTAAATAATAAAGAAGCCATTTCAGCGATTCATAATGAGTTAGGCAACATACATTTGACCTATGATAAACTTGAAGAAGCTATGACACACTTCAAGAAGGCGTTAGATTTATACAAAAAATTGGATGATATTGAAGGAATGGCTTCAACGTTTGTAAATATTGCAGAACTTCATGAGATTAAAGAAGATTACAGAAACGCCGGATTCAATTTCTTGAAAGCTGCAGAACAGTTTATTGCGTGTAGTCTACCTGATTTAGCAGAAGAATTTATCGCTAGAACAGATTCATTAATTCAAGAATTGCCAAAAAGTACTCGTCGAACAATCAGGAAAAAAATCGACGAGTTAAATGCAAAAATCAAATAGAGAGATTTGCTCTTTTTATAATTTTTCGGGTGTTAATTCATCATAAGAAGCATCTTCTTTGAAGAAGACTACTTTAACTGCACCAAAATTCCTGAAAATATCTCTTGTAGCTTTTATACTCTTTGAGTCCATCATTTCTGCTTCAACAAAGACGGTTTTACCTAAAAAGGCCCCCATACGTCCTAAAGTCCCAATGATCGTTCCAACTGCTTCTGCTGAACTTAAACTCTCCAGTGATTGATATTCAAGGAGTTCTGTTTTTTCAGAATTATCTAGTACTCTTCGAATAATAGATTTATCTTCAACAGACCAGTTGACCACGTCTAGTCCATACTTTTCAGCAACTTCTGGTAGCGATTGATTAATTCTCGAAATCATTTGCGTACGTAATTCTGGAATTATTGAATCTAGCCATTGAACATATAAATACAAAATCTTTCTACGAAGTAATCCCTGATTGTATTCTTTCTTTTCTTTTTCAATATCTACGACACGTGATTTTAGAAGTTGGCTTTCACTTTCTAATTTAGTCTCCAACTTAAGTAAGCGTTCTTTTTCAGATCTAGTACGTCTTAAATCTTCTTTAAGTGTTTTTTCTTCATTTACTAGCTCATTTATCCTTTTTTGACTCGATCCATCTTGTAGCGTTTTTACTTTTACTTTTATTTGTTCAAGTTTTTTATTCAATTTATTGATTTCACTTTGAAGACTTTTTGCTTCTTTTTCGAGTTTCTTGATGTCTATATCTTGCTTTTTGTCCTCTTTTGCTTCTTCAACCACTGAAAGGTTTTCTAATTGTCTTATCTTTTCAAGTACTTCTTTTAATTCTGATAATTTCTTGTTAGCGTCTTTGATATTATCCTTCAATGTCTTTAAGAACTTCTTTTCTAATTGTACTTCTTTATTGATTGAGACAATTTGGGACAATTTACCGCTACGATCACTTACTGCTTTAGCGTCCGTTTTCAGATCGGAAATATTTTTCTTAGTTTGAGAAATAGCCTTCTTATAGTGTGTTATATTTTCTTCTGCATAATTTAGCAACGCTTTTGATTCAAAAGAAGTAGTACAAACCGGACAATTTTTAGTCTTTTTCTCCTTAAGAGTAGGCAGTATAACATCCAACGCTTTAATCATGTTTTTATCGCTTTTTATACTTGCTTCAAATTTGTTGATTTTCTCGCTTAGGCTCTTTAATTCTTTTTCTAGTGTTTTCTTTTCATTTTCAAGCTCTTTATCTGATAATTTTGAAATTCCTTGTTCTTTCATTGTTTTTATAAGCATATCTTGGTACTTTTTAAGTTTTAATTCACTATTTTTTTCTTTCTTCTCTAGATCAAAAATCTTTTGTTTTTGTGAATCTAATTCTTTTAATAGAATACCCGAAGTAAGTTCATCTTCCATCTTATATTTTTTAGTTAACTTTTTAATCTCATTATCTAATTTCTCAATTGATTTCCTGCATTCTTCCTGTTTTTCAACTTTCTCTTGGATATCTTCTTTTCTGCCTTCTAATTGCTCTTTTAAATATTGTAACCGTTTTTCCTTTTCTTTCAATAACGCTTGCGTATTTCTCTGTTCTTTTTTCATTGTTTGTAATTCATAATTTTGGCGATTGAACTTTTCAAGATCTTGTTGTATTTGACTTATCTTATCTTCATATTCTTCAATTTCTAGATTTAGGGTTGTTATTCTTCCTGTTTTCTCTTCACGAGATCCTTCTACTTGAACAAGTTTTTCTTGTTCGTTTTCTTGTGAATCAATTCTTGATTTTATGTTCAATAAACGATCATTTTCGATTTGGATAAGCCTCTCGAAAATTTTGCGTGTGCGAAGCAGTGTGGGGACAAGCGAACTTTCCTCAATCCGTTCTTGGTAGTTTTTTAAATTATCTTCAATCTTCTCTAGAAAAATTACGGAATTATCGAAATAGCTACCCTGTTCCGCACCAGATTCTTGAGCAAGGTAATTCAATACCTCTTCAGGAGTACCTGCAATTACTTCATCTCCATTTTCGAATAGACCCGAGTGAGTAATGCCTCCCGGCTCAATGATATGCTGAAGTGTGTATTTCCTCCCATCAATTTCTAAAAAGACCTCAACTTTTCCATCTTGTGTTTTTGTCTTAGAACTTTTTGGATCAATAATCTTTATTAGACGCTCGATAGGTGGATTACCACCAAACACGGAGTTTAATGCTAGAAGAGATGTCGTTTTTCCCGAAGCATTTCTGCCAAAAACTATTACATCATCATTCTTGGTTGGAAATAGCACTTCTGTTCGATTATGAAAACTACCAATTCCTTGAATTGCATATCCATTAACGATTATTTTAGGAACTGAGGAGTTCGTTGACAATTCTTGCTACCTCCGTAATATTCTCCTCAGGCACTTTGCCAGATTGTAGTTCTTTTATGGTTTCAATAAATCCTTTCCTTAGAAGTTCAATATCTATAGGAAAATCCTTTGAAACCTTAATTTTATTAAGTAATTCAATAATATCAGTCAAGCTCACGAGTGTGCTACCTCCACTCTGGGATTATTTGCAGTTGTACTTTTGCTTTCATGCCTTCCTTTAGCCCAATACTTATTGCTGCCCTTTTTGGTATTGTTATTTCAAATCGGTGATTTGGATATCCTTTTCTGAATTCACGAACTTTTGTTTCGAAAATGCCCCCACTGACGTTTAATAGTTCATATTTTTCGATAAGTGTTTTCACAATAGACAGCGCTTCACTTTGTGTTCGTAAATTTCTTGTAAACAATAATTTGTCTTTATTTTTTTGAACTTTTTGACTAAATTCCATTGAGTCAAGAAGGCGAATTTTTTGAACCGTATAAATACTATTTTCGCTAAATTCTGCCACTTTATCTTCAATTTGCTTAAGTTGATTTTCATCTATAAGTTTTGGAAACTCTATATTGGGATACACTATATTTACGTCGATATTAAAGTGTTTATTAACCTTTAAAATTCGAATATCATATGGAAATTTGACTACTCCCTTTTTCTGTAGAGATTCCTGTGCATTTTGAATCACATCATCCGAAGGAGTAATTAGATGAACATCCGAGATGCTAGTCTTTCCGATGATCACATTAAATACATCATCTTTTGAAAGAGATCTTTTCGCTTCATTTTCAATATACCATGAGTACAAACATACACTACTTTGGCAATAGACAGTCCAAGAGCTAT